>NZ_JBIVGI010000027.1:0-130784 GCF_044748625.1 Kitasatospora sp. NPDC089913
CGCCAACAGCGGCGTACATGGCCGGACGGCGCGACACCTACAGACACTCCGCCCCAGGCCGTTCCAGAGCCGTCTGCGGGCCCCACGCGGCCTGACGTTCGGAAGGTCGCTCCACTGGATGAGTTTGTCGAGCTGATCGGCCATGAGGCCGTCTGCGGCTCTCATCGTCAGTGCCGACTCGTGGATGATCGCCCACAGTTTGAGTGGCGCATCGGCGCGCGTGAGAACCGACTGCCGATTGATCCGCACATCGACACGGGCCTCGACGCTGGGAGTTGTGAACACACCACTGGAGATGATGGCGTGTGCGTACCGTCGCGTCTGGAGAAGTCCAGGGATGTAGGAAGGCTCGTAGGACTTGTTGCCGATGGCGGTCTCTTCGAGTCTGATCAGATCGTGATACAGCGAGTTGAGCTGATCGAATCCAGCAGCCCAGCCCGGCCGGTGCTTGTCTCGCAGGATCTCGACGAGGACTTCCTTGAGGTCCGGCTCGCACTCGTAGAAGTCCAGGAGCGCGCGCACCACGTCGGGCTTCAGCTGGACCCGGGCGTTCTCGTATCTGCTCAGCTTCACCAGGTTGACGCCGTCGACCTGGGCGACGACTTCCTCCGCCGAGAGGTTCCTGAGCTCGCGAAGCCTCCGCAGCTCTGCCGCGATGCGCCGGTAGCGCACGGCCGGCACTGCAACTGCCATCTGTGTAACCCCTCCTGAGTGGTGCGTAGTCCAGTGTGCACGGCGGTGGCGGTGCTTCGCCACCGCCAACTCGACTCTAGACGTGCCACCTTGTGGGTGTAGGTGAAAGTTTTCATATTTGCTCGACATGACTTGCTTGCTACTCGCCCTCTGCTCCATGCTGTGTGTAGCGAGATGATGACGAGCTGTGACTCCCGTGTCGGCTGCTGGACTCTTCTTGCGTTGTGCGGCTGATCGGTGCGCACGCCCATGCCTGCGACCGCATCGCCGCCCCGGTTCAACCCCCATGTTCGGAAGGTGGCTCCCCCATGTCCGGATTCTCCGAAGCGGCCCGCGAGGCCAAGTGCTGGCTGCCGCGCAGCAGGCGATCGCCGGCCGAGGCCCGCCGCCGACTCGAACGTCTTCTCGATGGCGCCGTCGATGGCGAACGTTTCATCGACACCGGCCTGTTGCTCGTCACCGAACTGGTGACCAACGCGGTGCTGCACGCGACCCCACGTGACAACCGGGTACTGCTCGAACTCTCCGTCGACCCGGTCCGGCTGCGGATCGAGGTGCACGACGCACGGGCCGACGGTGTGCCGGAGGTCCGGGCCGCCGGTCGGGACGACGAGTCGGGGCGGGGCCTGATGCTCGTCAAGTCCCTGTCAGAGAAGTGGGGTTGCTGCCCCAGAGCCGGGATTGGGAAGATCGTCTGGTGCGAGATCGCCCCGTCGCCCGCCGCTGCGGAGGGTGCTGCGTGAAGGGCGACCGACTCGTCACGGCCGAGATCACCGGTCTCATGGCGCCGACGACGTACCTGCTGCTCCCGAAGGCGCTGGACTCGCTCTGGGCGGCGCTGCGGTTCCGGCCGATGAGCCGGCCGCAGTGGGAGTGGTTCGAGCGCTTCCTCACCGGCCCCTGCGCCGAGCGGATCGTGCGCGAATACCTGGACCGGACGGGCCCGTTGTCTCTTCCGGTGATCCTTCCCGACCGTGTGCACCACCTGTGCGTCCGGTGGACGGCCGGTGGCCGGGCCGACTGACCGGTGTCGCTGGACCTGAACGCGTCGAACCCGGTCCTGACACTGCCGCGCGCGGCTCACGCCTCGTCGGCCGGGGGCTCCAGCACGTCGTAGCGCAGCCCGCTGGAGCCCGAGCCGGTGCCGCTGACCTTGCGCCGGGCCGACCAGGCGTGGGCGGAGCCGTCGTGCCAGCGGGTGTACTGGCGGCTGCGCTCCACCCGGACGCCGGAGCGCGGGACCTCCTCCTCGAACAGCCACTGCTGCTCCCCGAGCAGGCGGCCGAGCGGGCGCGCCGGGGTGTTCTCGTCGCGGACCAGACCGGCGAGTTGCAGCCGGATCTGCTCCGGGGCGGCCGGGTCGACCGGCTGGGGAGCCAGCGGGTACCAGTGGCCCGGGACCTCGGTGGCGAGCAGGTACCGGTCGGCGGGCGGGTCGCCGGGTTCGGGGGTCGGGCGGGGCGGGAGGGCCGCCACCCAGCGGGCGTAGCGGTCCAGCGGCTCGCCGGCCAGGTCGCCGACGGTCTCCTCGACCGCCCAGGCGAGGTTCGCCGCCTCGTCGCGCAGCAGCAGCACGGACTCGTCGGGCGGGCTCTCCAGCCCGGCGGGCAGTGCGGCGGCCCGGTAGAACCACGGGGAGGGCGGCGGCCCGGTGCCGTCCCCGGCGCCGCCGCCCATGGCGCTGCCGCCACGGTCCTCGCCGAGGCCGAAGAGGTTCCACTCCGGGTCCTCCAGGGCGGCGTGGGAGAGCACCGTCGCGCCGCCGAAGACATCCGTGACCGAGCAGTGCACGACCCGGCTGAGCGAGCCCACCGGGCTCGGCAGCGGGCAGCAGAACCAGTCGTTCCCGTACACCGTGGTGAAGGCGATCAGCAGCAGGCGTCCGAGGTCGGCGGGGCTGGTGTCCACGGCGCCGAAGTTGATCCTGGCGTCCTCCATCTCCCAGTAGCGGGAGGCGGGCATGCCGCCGAAGATCGCCGGGGTGGGGACGACGGCGCGCTGTTCGCGCGTCACGGCGGCCTCGGTGACCGGGATGTCGGCGGGCAGGGCGTCGACGGCCCACCAGTCCAGGTGGCCGCCCGGGTACTCCTGCGCCCGCAGCTCGAGCCCGGGCACGGTGGAGGAGCGCACCGCGAAGGCGTATTCGAGCCGGTTGGGGTTCCAGCAGGCGGGGGGCGCGGGCGCTGCGGGCACCGCGCCGTCGGGAGTCGGGTCCGGCGCACGCGGCGCCCACCAGTCCAGCCAGCGGGCCGCCGCGCCGGCCAGCGCCTCCTGGTCGGTCCCGGCCGCGCCGAACTCCTTCGCCGCGGTCTCGTCCCGGTCCACGAGCCTGGCCAGCCACGGCGCCAGCGCGACGGGGTCGGGCAGCCGGCTCCGGACGGCGGCGGCGAGCGGGGCGGGCGCCAGCGGCCCGTCGACGGGGCAGGGGCAGGTGGTGGCGAACGCGGGGAGCAGCGCGGCGAGGCCGGCCGAGGCGAGTTCGCGGCGCCAGCGCAGGCCGGCGGCCAGCGTCAGCCTGGCGTCGGGTCCGGTCGTGGGCTCCTGCTCGACGAGTTCCTCCAGCACCATCCGGCCCGGCCGGTACGGCTGCCAGCCGCCCTCGCCTGCGCCGTCGCTTTCTCCTTCGCCCTCGCCTTCTCCTTCGGTCCCGGAGCTGCCGGGCCGCCAGCCGTCCAGCAGATGGATCTCCTGCGCGAGTGCGACGTCGACCGGCGAGGCGGCGTCGTCGCCGGCGAACTCGCCGAACGCGTACTGGCGGGCGAGCAGATGGGCGGCGTCGCCGATCCGGGCCGCCAGCGCCTCCTCGACGCCGACGTCACGGGGTACCGGCTCGTACCGGAACATCGTCGGCATGGCTCCTCCTGACGGGCTTCCGGGCCGCGGGCCCTCGCGGGCCGGGCGGATCAGACCAGCTGGTGCGGCGGGGTCTTGGTCTGGACGGGCAGCAGCCCGCGCAACTCGGTGAGGTCGTTGAGGTCCAGCCCGCGGATCCGGGCGACGGCGTAGGTCTCCTCGACGACCGCGTGCACGTCCTCCATCCGCCAGCCGCGCAGCGGGTCGGGCGGCACCGCGACCAGCAGGGCCTGCGGGGCGCGGGCGTCGGGCTGGTTGTAGTGGAAGGCCAGCCCGCCCAGTTCCTCGACGGCGGGTTCGGCGTCGCCCCCGGCCGGTGGGGCGTCGGCGGGAGGAGCGGGGGGCGGCTCGGGCACGGACTCGGTCCAGGAGTCGATCAGGAGTCCGGCGACCCGGTCCGGATCGGGCGCGCCGTCGGTGCGCAGCAGCGCGCTGTGGCGGGCCGCGGGCCTGGTCCTGGACGGTACGGGGGTCGGCCCGCGGGCGATCCAGGGCTGTCCGGCGGGGAGTTGGACGACGGTCGTTCCGCTGGGCGGGGTGTCGGCCAGGACCTCTGCGGCGGCGAGCGCGTCGTCGAGGGCGCGGACGGCCGGCCGGACGCGTTCCATCTGCACCAGCCAGGTGCCGGTGCCGTCCTCGTCCGCGCCCTCCGGCGGCCCGGCGGTGAGCGCGTCGCCCGCCGGGGTGCCGCCGAGGCGCAGCTCGGTGAGGACGGGCAGGGTGCCGGCGAGTGCCGAGGAGACGGCGGCGGTGACGGCGGTGACCCAGCCGAGTGCCGCGGTCGGTTCCGCGGGCGGGGGGCCGGGCAGCGGGGCGAGCGGGTCGGCGGCGAAGCGGTTGAGGACGGTGGCGGCCTGGTTCCGCAGCTCCGCGATCCCGGCCTCGTCGGTCGGCGGGCCGAGGCTGTAGGCGGAGGTGATCCCGAGATCGGCGAGGCTGTCCAGGGTGCGGGAGACCGTGTCGGCCAGGCCCGGCAGCACCTTCACCTGTTCGACCAGGTTGGCCAGGGCGCTGGTGGTGGCGCTGTGCCAGGTCTCCACCCGGGCGGCGAGGCCGGTCAGGTCGGCGCCGGCCCGGTCGTCGCCGCTCCCCTGGTCGAGGTGGGAGGTGAGCAGCGGTTCGGCCCCGGCGAGCACGCCCGCCAGCGCGTTGCAGAGCAGCCGCAGTTCGGCGAACCGGGCGGCGCCGGCCGGCGTGACGGGCGGGGTGGTGGCTGCGCCGGCCAGGGCGCTTGCCCGGCGCAGCAGGCGGCGGGCGAGGGCGGTGTCCTGTTGGGCGGGGTCGGTGTCACGGTCGCCCGCCGGCCCGGCGCCCAGGACCGCGTCGAGTGCGCAGATGCCGAGGTCGGCGAGGGTGAGGGTGAGCGGTGCGGCCGGGTCGCCGAAGTCGAACCGCCAGCCGCCGGGGTCGCCGAGCCGGGCCTCGCACCAGCGTTCGACGGCGGGCTCCAGCTGGGCGAGCGGCCGGGTCGCGTCCCAGCCGGGAACGGGGGCCCGGGGCGCGAGCACCGCGACCCGGTGGGTCAGGGCTACGGCGGCGCGCGGGGTGCGGATCACCTCGAAGTCCTGCGGGAGGCGGTCGCCGCGGGTGATGCCGTCGGCCGAGGAAGCGGCCCGCAGCGGGCTGCCGGCGACCAGTTGGTGCACGCTCTCGGCGAGCAGCAGGTCGCCGACCGCGTCGAGGGTGTCGTCGAGTTCCAGCACCAGGGCGGTGGCCGCGTCGAGCAGGGGCAGGTCCTCGGGGGGAAGGTTGCCGAGGACGTCCTGCAGCTGCTGGCCGTGGGCGCGCCAGTCGGCCAGCAGTGCGAGTCCGTCGACGACGTCGCGGGCCGCGATCGCGGTCCTGGCCTCGTCGCTGCCGGGGACGCTCGGGTCGACGAGCCGGGGCGTCGGGAAGGCCTCCCGGACCGGTGCGACGAGGGCGTCGAGCCCGTTGTCGTGCAGGCCGCGTTCGAACCGGTAGCCGAGCAGGGCACCGAGGCTCTGGCCGGAGCGGACGCCGTCGACGACGGCCAGCGCGCGGCGGACCCGGGCGGCCCGGAGGTCGACGGCGAAGGCCTGGCGGTCGGTGTGGCTGAGCCAGCCCGAGCGCAGCACGGCGGCGGTGACGGCGTGGTGCAGGGACGGGGCGAGCAGGTAGCCGTCGTTGGTCTGCGGCTCACCGGAGCCACCGGGTTCACCGGCCTCACCTGCCTCGCCGTCCTCGGGCACCGGCCCCGGTTCGTCACCGGGCAGCGGTTCCTCCGGGGGCAGCGACGCCGGGCTCGGGTGGAGGTCGGCCACCCAGCCGTACGCCCCCAGATGGGTGCCGTCGGGTCGGGTGGCCCTGGTCCTGGCGAGGCGGGCGTGGGCGACCGAGGACATCCACGCGTCCAGCCGGTGGGTCTGGGTGTCCAGCGCCTCGCAGAGCAGCAGTTCCAGGCGCGGAGTGTCGGCGTACGGCAGGTCCGCTCCCTCGGGCGGGGGCGGCTCCGACGGGCCGGGCGGGGGCGGGGTGACGAGCGACAGGTCCTCCGCGGCGGCGAGCTGTTCGAACGCGAGGGAGAGCCAGTCGAGGAACTGCGGCGCGAAGCCGGCGGCGGCGACGAGCTCGCCGTCCTTCAGCCCGACCCCGGGCGCCGGCACCGGCGCACCGGCCCGGAGGAATTCGCCCACGTGGAAGGCGTAGGTGAACATCACGCTGGTGGCGTAGTGGTAGAAGAGCCCCAGCCGGCCGGTGCTGATCGCCTCCGTGGAGGCGGACAGCGCCTGCATCCGGGCGACGAGCTCCGGCGAGGCCCCCTGCCCCGAGGCGAGCCCGGGGAGCACCTGCTGCCAGAAGCCCCACATGAAGCGGAGCGGTCGGGCCCGGGCGAGCTCCACCATCTCGGGGGTCGGCCGCTGGTCGCACAGGAACTCCACCGGGAAGGGGACGAAGTCCGGCGAGGGCGGCAGCGCCCAGGTGAACCGGCTGTCGTGCGGGACGGTCCCGATCGGGGTGTCCGGCGGCGGCTCGAACGGCGCGTCGAGGATGTCCTGCTGCATGTACCGCAGGCGCCGGGAGGCGGGCAGCCGGTGCAGCAGGTCGTTGATCACCTGGTCCGGGTCGCCGCCCGCGCCGACCCCGGGGGAGCGGAAGGCCTGCGACTCGACCAGGGTCCGGAAGCCGGAGATGTGGTTGAGGATCCGCAGGTCCACCTCGCTGCCGTGCCACAGGTCGAGCGAGGTGACGGGCAGCAGGCCGTACGGCTGGTTGCCCACCCGCAGGGTCGGCAGCAGGCCCCGGCCGCGGACGTGGTGGATGTAGTGCGAGACCAGGAAGGTGAGGTCGGGCAGGGTGGTGCCCTCGAGGGTGCGCCAGTTGCTGGAGGCGGCGGAGAAGGCGCCGGCCGCGGTCTGGAGCAGGGTCAGCAGTTCGTGCTCGTCGTCGGCGAGTCCGTCGGTGACCTCGGCGAGGACACCGGCGGCGCTCCGGCCGAGGGCGGTCGCGGCCCGCGCCGCCGCCTGGGTGCTGTCGGGGGTGAGGGCGGCCCGCTGCTCGTCGACGCGGTCCGGCGGCGCGGGCGGGGTGCGCGGGTGCCAGGCCGAGCGGGTGGCGTCGGTGTTGTTGGTGGGGGTGCCGGTGGGCAGGACGGCCAGGCCGTCGGTGCAGCGGTGGGCCTCCAGCAGGGTGCTGAGCAGCTGTGCGGTGTCGGCGGAGGCGCCGCCGCGCACGCCGGTCACGGTGACCAGGCTGAAGTCGGTGCGCAGCCCGGCCAGTGGCACCCGGACGCCCATGCCGACCCGTACGGCCTCGTCGAAGTCGCCGAGCCAGCGCGGTGGCACCGGTCGGCCCGGGGCCGGGCCGACGTCGAGCTCCGCGTCGATCGCTTCGCCCTCCTGGCGCCAGAGCAGGCCGATCTGGCCGTCACCGGTGGTCTCGTAACCGGAGAACACCAGCCGGTCGGGCAGCACGTAGCTGTGCGCGGCGCGGGTGAACGTGCTGTCGGCGACGGCCGGTTCGGCGGCCCAGGGCTCCGGGGAGGGCGCGATCGCGTCCGGTGGGGTCCGCGTCCCGGGGCGGGGGCCCTGTGGGTGCAGGACGCGGACGGCCCAGCAGGCCCGGCCGGGGCCGACGGCGGCGACGAGGGCGCTCCAGGCGTCCGCGCGGCCCTCCTCGTCCGGCCCGGCGGCCCAGACCTCCTGCCAGTAGGCCTCGGTGGCGGTGCGCTCCTCGGCGGTGAGGCCGGTCTCGTGGGAGTCGACGTGGATGTCGTCGGGGTAGGCCCGGATCCACAGCTGCGGTTCGGGGCCGCCCAGGCCCCGGTACACGGTCTCCAGCCGTAACGGGAGGAGCACCAGCGGGTCGGAGCCGTCCTGGGCCCAGAGCGGCGGCTCGGCGGTCGCCAGGTCGCGGTAGGCCTCGCGGGCCTGCTGGTGGCGGATCTGGGCGGCGTCTGCCTCCTGGGCGGCGGCCAGGTGCTCGGCCTCGAGACCGGTCTCTTGGGCCAGCACCCGCTTCTCGTAGCCGGCGAGTCCGGTCCTCGACCAGTCCAGGGCGATCCGGGCGTCACTGACGGCGCGGTGCGCGGCGGCGATCTCGCTGGTCACGGGGCTTCTCCCATCAGGCTGCGGGCGGTGCGGAGCAGACGGAACGGCCGTTGCAGGGTGACCCGGGCGACGTCGGCGGAGTTCCAGCTCCGCCCGGCGGTGCGGGGGTTCTCCCGCTCCGACACCGGCGGGTCGTCCGGCAGCCGGCCGAGCGAGGCGAAGCCGCCGACGAGGACCCGGTCCCAGTTGAGGTCGTCCCAGGTCTTCATGCCGGGGCCGGTGCCGGGTGCGGTGTCGTAGCCGAACCGGAGCCGTCGGCCGTTCTCGGCGAGCACGATCCACCAGTCGTGGATGTCCTGGCCGGGCGGCAGCTGGAAGGCGTAGGCGCAGGTCCGCTCGTCGACGGGGAGCACCATGACGGGCGCCACCCAGCTGTCCGGGGCGAGCAGGGGGTCCTGGACGGCGGCGGGCGGGACGGCGGCCACGACCATGCCGGGGTAGCGGTGCACCAGCCGGCCGCGGATCAGCAGCACGTCCAGGTCGTTGGCGTCCAGGGCGAGGTGGCTGCCGAGGGCGCCGTCGGGGGCCCAGCCGTGCACCGGCGGGATGTCGGCGAGGCCGTCGGGGCGCGGCCAGAAGTGGGTGAACGGGCTCCCGCGCAGGTCGGTGGGGTACTCGCGCCAGCGCATCTCCCGGTTGAGCTCGTCGTTGGCGCCGACCATGAAGGCGGCGATGAACGGCCCGTTGGCCTTCAGCAGGACGGCCCGGTCGTCCGGGACGGCGGCGATGCCGGGCAGGAACCAGTCGGGTTCGCTCTCCTTGATCGCGAGTGCCATCGCGGCGGGGAAGTCCGGGCAGACCATCACCGGGTCGGTGACCTGTTCCGGCAGGGCGACCAGCGATTCGCCGGTCACGGTGATCCGGTCCGCCAGCCGGGCGGTCAGCAGCGGCGTCGGGTCGAGCGCGCCGACCAGTCGCTGCCGGTAGGCGTCCGGGTCGATCGGCACCCCGTACTGGAGCAGTTGGCTGCCGGGGTCGTCGGTCATCGACTCCTGGCCGGGCAGCACGGTGAACGGGGCGGGGAGCGTCATGCCGAAGCCGTCCGGGAGCGCTTCCGTCGTGCCGGTGAGGTCGCCGACGAGCGGCGCGACCGTCCCGGAGTCGAACAGCTGCTCCGACGTCAGCAGGTCGTCGGCGGTCATCGAGTCCGCGGCGAATCCCTCCTGGCCGCCCGCCATCCGCCCGATCGAGGGGGCGAGCAGTGCGGTGATCGCCCCGGCCTGGTCCGTGAAGCCGTTGGCCAGCGCGGCCGGGGCCACCGCGGCCATCGTGCGCAGCATCCCGGTGGTGTGCCGGGTGGCGGCGGAGTGCAGGGCACCGTCGACGCGTTCCGCGAACGCGTCGCCGGCCGCGGCCTCGAAGGCGGGCGAGGTGCCGGGCCGGGTCACCAGCGGCACGGGCAGCGGGGGCAGCAGCGCGCCGGTCATCGTGCGCCGGGCCAGGCTGTCGCCGTCGAGGGAGGCGCGGCGGGCGAGCGGCCCGCGCCGGCGCAGCAGCCGGTGGTAGGCGGCGTCGGCCATCGCGGTCGGGGCCGGGCTGACCGCGACCTCGGTCCGCAGCGGCAGTCCGCTGTCGGTGCGGACCCGGTCGCCGACGGGCGCGGCCACCGCCATCAGCTCGCCGGGGGAGAGGGTCTGCAGGTGGCGCCGGTACAGCGAGTCGGAGACGGCGGTGCAGAAGGCGGTCTCCTGGAGCTTGCGGTTGGCCTCCCGGACGGCGCCCAGCTGGTCCCAGGCCCGGGCCATCAGGAACTCCTGGTTCTCCCGCACCCAGTCGCCGCCGAGGGCGGCCGCGATCCGGCGCTCCGGGTCGAGGTTGAGCTCGGCCAGCCAGCCCGTCGCACCCGGTTCGACGGTCCGGGCGGCGACCGGGTGGCCGCCGTACAGCGGCGGTGCGAGCTCGGTCTCGGTGCCGCGGTCGATGTGCGCCGCGACCCTGGTCCTGAAGTCGTCCAGCGCGGCCCGGGTGACGGTGCCCGGCGGCGGGTCGAACAGGGTGAGGACACCCTGGACGGTGACGGTCTGCCGGCCGGCCGCCGGGTCGCCGGGGGCGAGCGGATCGCCGTGCAGCCAGGGCCGGGTGACGTCGACGGTCCGCCCGCCCAGCAGTCCGGCCTCCTCCGGCCGCAGCGGCACCACGGCGGTCGCCAGCTGCTCGAAGTCGCCCTCCTCGCCGGTGCGGAAGCCCCAGGAGTGGTACACGGGCAGCCGGAAGACGTCCTGGCCGGGGAGCGGCCAGGCGTCGCCCGGCTGGTCGATCTCGGTGATGCCGCCGGTGAGCCCGGCGGTCACTCCGCCCTGGAAGGACGGCACCAGGCAGGCCAGGTAGTCGGTGTTGCCCTGGAGCCGGCGCGGGCAGAGCAGCCGGGAGATCATCGGCCCCGGCTGTCCGGCCGGCCGTTGGATGTGCGCCCACTGCCAGGCGTCGGCGAGCGGCGGCAGCAGGCCGATCCCGACGTCGACGACGGGCAGCGGGTTGCCCGGTCGGACGGCGTGCCCGGCGGCCTCCACCACGATCAGCTGCAGCCAGGGCCGCAGCCGTTCGTGCTCGGCGGCGGCCGGGGTGAACAGCCAGGGCAGCTCGGGCAGGTCGAACTCCACGAAGGGCAGGTAGTTGGGCTCCACGTCGACGCTGCCGGGCACCGGTTCGACGCGCAGGATGTGCCGGGTGTCCAGGCCCACCACGCCCTCGGGGCCGAGCATCCGCAGCTTCGGGCCCTGGACGGGCAGTTTCCGGGGCCCGGACAGGGTGAAGGTGGGCAGCAGGTCGGGTTCGACGGCGGTGTGGGCGATCGACGCGGCCAGCGGGCTCTGCAGGTACGGCGCGAACTCCAGGTCGTCGCCGCTCATCGGAGTCTCGCCTCCCAGGCCTCCACCACCCGGACCCCGGCGCGGTCGCGCAGCAGGCCGCGCAGTTCGGCGTTCGGTATCCCGGTGCCGCCGCCGGGCGGTGCGGCCGCGACCGTGAGCTGCGTCATCGACCAGCTGGACACCGCCGCGAGCGGCTGTTCCGCCGCCACCCGGAGCGCCGGCCCGGCGGTCCGCCACCAGTGGGCGTCGCGGATCGAGGCGGCGGCGGCCACGTGCTCGGCGGAGACGTGGGCGTGGGAGCGGACCATGCGCAGGAAGTGGGTGCGCATCGGCACCGGGTCCTGGACGATCCTGGTCTCCCAGCCGAGCTCCGCCCCGACGAAGGCCGCGTCGGCGGGTCCCGAGAGGTCGGGGGCGAGCCGGACGCCCGAACGGTACTGGGCGTAGGCGTCGGTGCTCAGCTGCTGGTCCTCGGTCAGGTCCAGGAACTGCCCGGGCGCGAACGAGTCGGAGACCGGGCCCTCGGCGTCCTGGTTGCCGAGCCGAGGGACGGTGATGTCCCACCGCTCCGGCGGGTCGACCGCCGCGTTCCCGAAGCGCGCGATGTCGACCCCGAGCGGCAGCACGTGCTGGCGGGCCGCCAGCCGGCCGTGCGGGTGCACCCGGCTCCCCTCGGCCAGCAGCCGGTTCGCGGACGGGGAGAGCAGCACCGGGCTGCGTTCGGCGGCGGACGGCGGCAGCACGCTCCACGCCGACGGCTGCGCGAACGCCTTGACCAGCTCGCCGCCGAGGTCGACGCGGGCAGTGGGCAGCGGGGGCGGCCCGTCGCCCCAGCTCAGGTCGAAGTTGAACGACACCTTGAACAGGAACAGCTTGATCCGGCCCCGGCCGACCGCGTGCCAGGGGGTGGGGCCCTCCAGGACCAGCTCGAAGGCGATGCCGAGCAGGGTCTCGCCGAACGCCTCGACCGACAGCGCGCCGCGCATCGACGCGGTGAACGCCATCTGCGGCTTGAAGTGGATCAGGACGTCCAGGGCGAACTGCCCGCGCAGGCCGCAGTCCGCGATCTCGGCGACCAGGGACAGCTTCGCCCCGAACTGGACGGTGTTGCTGGTCACCGCGAAGTACGCCTCGCAGCGCAGCTGGAGCCACGGCGCGGGGGAGAGGTCCATCGCCAGCCGGTGCAGCTTCGGCACCCCGCGCGGGACCGGGAACGCCGGGTGGAAGCCGCCCGCGCTGAGCACGAAGAGCGGGTCGTCCCCGCCCCGGCTGAGCACCAGGACGTCACCGTCGAGCGGGATGCCCGCCATCCGCGAACCCGTCAGCGAGGCCATCAGGAAGGCGCTCGGCTCGGCCGTGTCGTACTGGCCCGCGAAGGTCGCCTTCAGCTCGATGACCGGCGCCGCCGGATCGGGCACCATCACCCGCAGGATGCCGAGGACCGACAGCCGCACCGGATCGGGCAGCTCCGCCACCACGGCCGCCGACAGGTCGACCATCCGGCCGCCCCAGGAGATCCGGAACATCGGCCCGACCACGAGCCGCCCCGGAACGGTCGGGAACAGCGACGCCAGGCGCGGGACCACCCGCAGCGCGGCCTCCACCGGGTCGGGCGGGAACAGCAGTTCGCCGGCGGTGCCGTCGGCGATGCAGGCCAGCAGCGTGTCCCGGTCGACCGCCTTGTTGACGCCCACCACCCCGCCGATGCCGCTGACCGCGAAGCCCAGCCCGATCTGCAGCCCGGGCTCGGGGAAGGTCGCGCCCATCAGCACGATGAACGCCGGCGGCCGGCCGAGCGAGATCTGACCGAACGCCGTCACCGTGGTGACCGGCATCGCCGCGCTCAGCACGCCGGACAGCTCCTTGGTGCCTTTGCGGTCCAGCTGCCCGCGCAACCGCACCGGAGGCAGGGGCAGGTCGATCTTCAGCGTGTCCGGGAGAACACCGTCCGCCAGTTTCTCCAGGTCGAGCCCCGGAAGAACGCCCATGGCACACCTCGCTCCTCGTCAGCCGCGCGTCGGCGGCATCCGGCCTCCGGCCGGCAGGACGTCCCAGAAGTCGTGCTCCCCGGCGGGCCGGTAGCGGACCAGGCCGAGGAAGGCCGGCGCCCGGGTGACCGGTGCGTCGGGCCCGTCCGGGCCCTCGGCCGCGGCGTCGGCGAGCGAGTCGGTCGCGGTGCCGTGCCAGTACCCCTGATCGGCGAGCGGGTCGCCGGTCGGCTCGGCCGGGGGATCGCGGGGTACCAGCCGGACCGGCAGATAGAGCCGGAAGACGCCCTTGTCGGCGCAGGCCCGGTCCAGGCGCAGGCCGGGGAACTCCCGGTCGGAGCCCGGGGCGAACTGCTCCAGCAGCACCCGCAGCGCCGCCGCGCCCACGCAGTGCCAGGCCAGCGGGTAGTCCGCCCGCGCCGGTCCGCCCTCCCCGGCGTTCACCGGCTCGGCGGGGCTCTGCGCCGGCTGCGGTCCCTGCCCGGTGTCGTCGCCGGACCGCGCGTCCTCGCCGAAGTACCGCCAGCGCCAGCCCTCGGCCAGGCCGTCCGCCCGGCCCGCCGCCGCGCCCAGTTCGAACGCGTCCATGAACTCGGTGCTGCGCACCAGCGGGGTCCGGGGCGGTGCGGACGGCGAACTCACCGCGGCGACGTACCCCTGGTGCCAGCCCTTGGCCGAGGCGGACGGACCGAGTCCGCCCTCGCCGTCGTGGGGGAAGGGATTGAGCTGGGGCATGGCGGACTCCTCGCGGCGAATCCGGGAGAATGGCCGGGAAATATCACGGGCAGTGACAATTCACGGCCCGTGCCACGGATGGTGATCGATGCGGGAACGCCGCGCCGGTGGCACTGCGCCACCGATCGGACCGTGGAATGCCGCACCGCCCCCGAGGGGAATCGGTCGCGCCGATGGGACGAAGCGCCGCCGATCTGATGAAGCGCCGGTTCCGGGTCCGACGGCAATGGTCCGGGACATTCCGGACCCAGCTCCTCAACAGCGGGTCGACCTGCGGGAAAGAACTCCCGGCAGGGAAAGTTGTCGGGTATGTGACCCACTCTATTCCCGAGCCTGCGGGTGCTCCAACACTTTCCGTGAGATTCTTTGCGCCCCTCGGACCTGTCACCGTGAGGAGTGGACCGTGTTCCCGGATCGGAGCGACAATGGTCGCATTCCGTCATTCGTCTCCTTTCGATCCTTTCGACGCTCGATGAGAGCCGACCCGATCAAGTCGACCCAGGAGGCCGTCATGACCGCGACCGCGACAATTCGTGACGTGTGGTGCCTGCACGCCGCGACCGGTACCGATGTGGGGGTCAACGAAGCCATCGCCAACCTGGCCGAGTCCATTCCGCTGGACGAGCTCGGCCTGGGGTCCTTGGAGTCCATCGTGCGCGGCATCCCCTCGGCCGTGCAGATGATCGACACCGCCCGATCCGACCCCGACGACCTGTACCTCACCACCGACACCGCCGGCGGCCTGGACCGCAGCATCTGGCCCGGCGGCGAGCAGACCACCAGCATCCAGGCCGGCCAGTCCGCCCAGCCGGGCATCGACGTTCCGGTCTCCTTCGCCCAGAACCTCTCGCTCTGGGACTACGACTCCGTGTCCAGCGACGACCTGCTCGGCTCCGTCCAGATCCGCGAGGACGAGCAGGGGAGGGGCAATATCGCCAAACTCGCCAAGTCCGACGTCGAGGGCTCCGTCTACTACGTGACCTACGCCGTGAACTGAGCCCCCGTGGCTCCCGCGCCGGGGGCCGACCCGCTGTCACCGCCGGTCCGTCGACGGACCGGCGGCCGGCGGGACCGGGCCGGACTCGTGGGCGAGGAGAACCAGGTGGACCCGGTCGCGGACACGGGCGCGGGTGCGGCGACCGGGACCGGGACGTGTGAGTGGGACGCCCGGTCGGGAGCGGGTCCGTGGCGGTCGGTCTTGACGGTCCGTCGGGATGATCGGTGGGGGGTGATCGGTGGGGGTGATCGGTCGGGGGGTCAGTCGTCCCGGACGGGGAGAGCCCGGTCGCGACCGGGACCGGGAGCCGTACCGGCCCCGGCGGAGGGGCGCCGCCGGCCGCGCCGCAGGGTGCGCAGCGCGCCGAACGCGACCAGCAGCCACACCGTCGCCGCGACCCAGAGCAGTGCCCGGCCCAGCGGGTCCAGCCACTCCACCCGGGCGGCGGCGGAGGTCGACAGCGCGGCCACCGAGGTCATGCCCAACGGGAAGACGGTCGACCAGCGGCGCAGGTCGTAGCGGAAGCGGGGGTGCGTCAGCTCGGCGACGGCCAGCACGGCGTACCAGAGCAGCGCGATCCCCAGCAGGACCAGCGTGACCACCCGCAGCGCCGTGTGCGCGCCGCCGCTCCAGACGCCGGAGGCGAGCAGCTTGGAGCCGGCCAGGGCGGAGATCGCCAGGGCGCCGCCGGCCACCCAGTGGTCACCGGCGCCCTCGGTCACCTGGCGGAGGTCGAAGCGCAGCAGCGCGTCCAGGTAGAGCAGCAGCCCCAGCAGGAACAGCGCCAGGGCCGCCCGGGCGAGCCAGTCGGCGGTGTGCGGGGCGAGGGTGGCGGCCAGGACGGCCAGGCCCTGGGTGGCGACACAGATCAGGAAGGCGCCGCCGGGCAACCGGCGTCCCAGGTGGCGCAGTACGGAGGTCAGCAGCACCGGCCAGGCCGCGGCGGCCAGGGCGAGCAGGGCCTCCGCCGCCGTCGTCCGGCCGAGCTGGTCGAGCCGGACGCCCAGCACGGTGGTCGCGGCCACGGCGGTGAGCGCGGGCGGGGTGTGCGCCCGGGCGGTCCAGTCGCTCCGGTCGCCGACGAGCAGGGCGACGAAGGCGGCGGCGAGCAGCAGCCAGAGCAGTGCGGCGATCCAGAGCGCGGCGGCCGACAGCGCGTCGAAGCCGCTGAGGTGGAAGCCGATCGAGATGATGCCGGTCGCCATCACCGCCGCCCCGGTCGCCGGGGGGAGGGCGGCCCACCGCGGTCCCCCGCGCCGCCCGCCGGGTCCACCGCGGTCCGCGCCGTGCCCGTCCGCTGTTCCCACGGCTCTGTCGTCCATGACCCCATCGCACCGCCCGCGCGGGCGTCCTGCCAGCCGGGCCCGCCGGACCGGGCCGCGGCCGGGCGACAGGTCACCCGACGGGACGTCCCCGGGTGCGGTGCCGCGGCCGCGCGGTTTCGATGGGCACACAGTCCGGCCCGGATCGGGAGGGTGTTCACGTGCGGGAGCCGACCAGCGGCACCGGCGGTACCGGCAGTGATGGTGGCAACGCCGGCACCGGCGCCCCGGCGCCGGGCGAGCCGGGAGCCGCGTTCCTGCGGGCGGGCCGGTTCTTCCGCCCCGGAACCCCGGCGCCCGACCTGCACAGCGTCCGGCTCACCGGCGGGCGGGACTCCGACTCCTTCTACCGGGACCGTTGGAGCCACGACAAGGTCGTGTACTCCACCCACGGCGTCAACTGCACCGGCTCCTGCCGCTGGAAGGTCTTCGTCAAGGACGGCATCATCACCTGGGAGACCCAGGCCACCGACTACCCGTCCGTCGGCCCCGACCGCCCCGAGTACGAGCCGCGCGGCTGCCCGCGCGGCGCCGCCTTCTCCTGGTACACCTACTCGCCCACCCGGGTCCGCTACCCGTACGTGCGCGGGGTGCTGCTGGAGCTGTACCGGGAGGCGCTCGCCCGGCTGGGGGACCCGGTGCTCGCCTGGGCGGACGTCCAGGACGATCCGGAGCGCCGCCGCTCCTACCAGCGGGCCCGGGGCAAGGGCGGCCTGGTGCGGACGAGCTGGGACGAGGCGGTGGAGATCGTCGCCGCCGCGCACGTGCACACCGTGAAGCGGTACGGGCCGGACCGGATCGCCGGGTTCTCGCCGATCCCGGCGATGTCGATGGTCTCGCACGCGGCCGGCGCCCGCTTCCACGCGCTGATCGGCGCGCCGATGCTCTCCTTCTACGACTGGTACGCGGACCTGCCGGTCGCCTCCCCGCAGGTGTTCGGCGACCAGACCGACGTGCCCGAGTCGGGGGACTGGTGGGACGCCGCCTATCTGATGATGTGGGGCTCCAACGTGCCGGTCACCCGGACGCCGGACGCGCACTGGATGGCCGAGGCCCGCTACCGGGGGCAGAAGGTGGTGGCGGTCTCCCCGGACTACGCGGACAACACCAAGTTCGCCGACGAGTGGATGCACCCCCACCCCGGCACCGACGCTGCGTTGGCCCTCGCGATGGGCCATGTGATCCTGCGCGAGTTCTTCGTCGACCGCACGACGCCCTTCTTCGACGACTACGTCCGCCGCTTCACCGACCTGCCGTTCCTGGTCACCCTCACCGAACGGGACGGTGGGTACGTGCCCGCCAAGTTCCTGCGCGCGAGCGACCTCGGGGGCGGTGGCTCGGGCGAGGACGGGGGCGGGGACGGGGGCGACGGCGTCGAGGGCGCCGACTGGAAACTCGTCGTCCTCGACGGGGCGACCGGCCGCCCCGCCGTGCCCAACGGCTCGCTCGGCTTCCGCTGGACCGCCTCCGGCGAGGGCCGCTGGAACCTCGACCTCCAGGACGTGCACCCGCGCCTCACCCTGTACGGCGACGAGGCGGCCACCCCGGTCGAGGTGCTGCTGCCGCGCTTCGACACCGACGGCGGCGAGCACGGCCAGGGCCTGGGCGGGATCGTCCGCCGCGGCGTCCCGGCCCTGCGCCTCGACGGCGGCGCGCTGGTCACCACCGTCCACGACCTGCTGCTCGCCCAGTACGGCGTGGGCCGCCCGGGCCTGCCCGGCCGCTGGCCGGACTCCTACCAGGACGCCGAAACCCCCGGCACCCCCGCCTGGCAGGAACGCCACACCTCGGTCCCGGCCGCCCAGGTGGTCCGGGTGGCCCGGGAGTTCGCCCGCACCGCCGAGGAGTCCGGCGGCCGCTGCATGATCCTGATGGGCGCCGGCACCAACCACTGGTTCCACTCCGAGACCATCTACCGGTCCTTCCTCGCCCTGCTCACCCTGACCGGCTGCCAGGGCCGCAACGGCGGCGGCTGGGCGCACTACGTGGGCCAGGAGAAGTGCCGCCCGTTCACCGGCTGGGCCACCCTCGCCGGAGCCACCGACTGGTCCCGCCCGCCCCGGCAGATGATCGGCACCGGCTGGTTCTTCCTGCACACCGACCAGTGGCGCTACGACACCTACCCCGCCGACGTGCTCGCCTCCCCGCTCGGCACCGGCCGGTTCCGCGGCCTGGCCACCGTCGACCTGCTGGCCCGCTCGGCCCGGGTCGGCTGGATGCCCTCCTATCCGACCTTCGACCGCAACCCGCTCGACCTGGCCGACGAGGCCCGCGACCTCGGCCGCGACCCGAAGGAGCACGTGGTCGCGGAACTGCGCGCCGGACGCCTGGGGTTCGCCTGCGAGGACCCGGACGAACCCGCCAACTGGCCCCGGGTGATGACGCTCTGGCGGGCCAACCTGCTCGGCTCCTCCGCCAAGGGCGCCGAGTACTTCAGCAAGCACCTGCTCGGCACCCACTCCTCGCTGCGGGCCCGCGAGGCCGGGCCGGAGCAGCGCCCGCGCGACGTCCGCTGGCACCCGGAGGCACCCGAGGGCAAGCTCGACCTGCTGCTCTCGCTGGACTTCCGGATGACCTCCTCCACCCTGCTGTCCGACGTCGTCCTGCCCGCCGCCACCTGGTACGAGAAGCACGACCTCTCCTCCACCGACATGCACCCCTTCGTGCACTCCTTCGCCCCGGCCGTCGACCCGCCCTGGCAGGCCCGCACCGACTTCGACGCCTTCCACGCGATCGCCGGGCGGTTCTCCGAACTCGCCGCCGAGCACCTCGGGGTGCGGCACGACGTCGTCGCCACGCCGTTCCAGCACGACACCCCCGGCGAGACGGCGCAGCCCGGCGGCACCGACGCCGACTGGCGCGACGGGGACTGCGAGCCCGTCCCCGGCGTCACCCTGCCGAACCTGGCCGTGGTCGAACGCGACTACCCCGCCGTGGCGGCGAAGATGGCCGCGCTGGGTCCGCTGGTCGAGCAACTCGGCCTGCCCGTCAAGGGCGTGGTGCTGCGGCCGGACCAGGAGGTCGAGCAGCTGAAGGCACGCAACGGGACCGCCCGCGGCGGCCCGGCCGACGGCCGCCCGCTGCTGGACACCGCCGTCAAGGCCGCGGACACCGTGCTCGCGCTCTCCGGCACCACCAACGGGCGGCTCGCCACCCAGGGCTTCCGGGACCTGGAGCGCCGCACCGGACGGGAGCTGGCGCACCTCGCGGCGGAGAACGAGGGCCGCCGGGTCACCTACGCCGACACCCAGGCCGCCCCCGCCCCGGTGGTCACCTCGCCCGAGTGGTCCGGCAGCGAGTCCGGCGGGCGCCGCTACAGCCCGTTCACCGTCAACACCGAGCACCTCAAGCCCTGGCACACGCTCAGCGGGCGCCAGCACTTCTTCGTCGACCACGACTGGATGCACGAACTCGGCGAGGCGCTGCCGGTCTACCGGCCGCCGCTCGACCTGCGCCGGCTCTTCGGCGAACCGGCCCTCGGGGCGGACGGGCACGCCGAAGTGACGGTCCGTTACCTCACCCCGCACAACAAGTGGTCCATCCACTCCGAGTACCAGGACAACCTGTTCATGCTCGCGCTCTCCCGCGGCGGGCAGGTGGTCTGGATGTCGGTCGAGGACGCCGCCGCCATCGGCGTCGCCGACAACGACTGGATCGAGGCCGTCAACCGCAACGGCGTCGTCGTCGCCCGGGCCGTCGTCTCGCACCGGATGCCGCCCGGCACGGTCTACATGCACCACGCGCAGGAACGCACCGTCAACGTGCCCCGGGCCGAGACCGGCGGCAGACGCGGCGGCATCCACAACTCGCTGACCAGGGTGCTGCTCAAGCCCACCCACCTGATCGGCGGCTACGCCCAGCTCTCCTGGGCGTTCAACTACCTCGGACCGACCGGGAACCAGCGCGACGAGGTGACGGTGATCCGCCGACGGAGCCAGGAGGTGCGGTACTGATGCGTGTGATGGCCCAGCTCGCCATGGTGATGAACCTCGACAAGTGCATCGGCTGCCACACCTGTTCGGTGACCTGCAAACAGACCTGGACCAACCGCGCCGGCACCGAGTACGTCTGGTTCAACAACGTCGAGACCCGCCCCGGGCTCGGCTACCCGCGCCGCTACGAGGACCAGGAGAAGTGGCGCGGCGGCTGGCGGCTGGACCGCCACGGGCGGCTGAAACTCCGCCAGGGCGGGCGGCTGTACAAGCTCGCCACCATCTTCGCCAACCCGGTGCTGCCCACCCTCCAGGACTACTACGAGCCCTGGACGTACGACTACCGCGCCCTCACCGACGCCCCGCTCGGCGAGGACTACCCCGTCGCCCGGCCGCACTCGATGATCACCGGCCGGCCGATGGCCGTCGAATGGTCCCCCAACTGGGACGACGACCTCGGCGGCGCCCCCGAGCACGGACCCGCCGACCCCAACGTGGAGCGGATGCGCGAGGAGGTCGGGCGGCGGATCCGGTTCGAGTACGAGCAGAGCTTCATGTTCTACCTGCCCCGGATCTGCGAGCACTGCCTCAACCCCGCCTGCGTGGCCGCCTGCCCGTCCGGCGCGATCTACAAGCGGGCCGAGGACGGCATCGTCCTGGTCGACCAGGACGGCTGCCGGGGCTGGCGCCAGTGCGTCACCGGCTGCCCCTACAAGAAGATCTACTTCAACCACCGCACCGGCAAGGCCGAGAAGTGCACCTTCTGCTACCCGCGCACCGAGGTCGGCCTGCCCACCGTCTGCTCCGAGACCTGCGTCGGGCGGCTGCGCTACCTCGGCGTCGTCCTCTACGACGCCGACCGGGTCACCGAAGCCGCCTCCGTGGCGGACGAGCACCAGCTCTACCGGGCCCAGTTGGGCGTCTTCCTGGACCCGGAGGACCCCGAGGTGCGGCGGGCCGCCGAACGCGACGGCGTGCCCCACGACTGGATCGAGGCCGCCCGCCGCTCGCCCGTGCACGCGCTCATCAGCACCTACCGGGTCGCGCTGCCGCTCCACCCCGAGTACCGCACGCTGCCGATGGTCTGGTACATCCCGCCGCTCTCCCCGGTGGTCGAGGAGGTCGCCGCCAGCGGCCACGACGGCGAGGACGCCGGCAACCTCTTCGGCGCGATCGACGCCCTGCGGATCCCGGTCGACTACCTCGCCCAGCTCTTCACCGCCGGGGACCCGGTGCCGGTGCGCGCCGCCCTCGACCGGCTGGCCGCGATGCGCGCCCACATGCGCGCCGTCAACCTCGGCCGGACCCCCGACCCCGCCGCCGCCGAGGCGGTCGGGCTCGACGCCCGGCAGGTCGAGGACCTCTTCCGGCTGCTCGCGATCGCCAAGTACGAGGACCGCTACGTCATCCCGACCGCCGCCCGCGCCGACGCCGAACGCCTGGAGGAGTCCGCCGTGCCCACCGGCTGCGGCCTCGACCACACGGACGGCGACCCCGGCGGCGCGGACGGGCCGTTCGGCGAGGGATCGGGGCGCCGCTCGCTGCCGCTGATCACGGTCGAGAGCTTCCACGCGCTGCGCCGGCGCCAGACCGGCGACCGGCAGGACCCGCCGGAGGCCGGCCGGTGAGCGGCGACGGGGCGGCGGCGGTGGTGCGCCGGGTCGCCGCCGAATGCCTCTGCTACCCCGACCGGACCACGCCGCCGACGGAGCTGACCGCGCTGCTGGCCCCGGTCCGGCACGCCGCCGCCGCGCCGCTGCGGGCCTTCCTCGGCCGTGCCGCCGGCCTCCCGCCCGGCGAACTCGCCCGCCAGTACGTCGAGGTGTTCGACTTCCGGCAGCGGCACAGCCTCCACCTGAGCTGGTGGACCGACGGCGACACCCGCCGGCGGGGCGCGGCGCTGCTGCGCTTCAAGGCCGCCTACCGGGCGCACGCCCTGGAGTTCACCGGCGAGGACCTGCCCGACTTCCTGCCCGCCGTACTGGAGTTCACCGCCGCCACCGGCGACGACACCCTGCTGCGCGAGCACCGGCCCGCGCTGGAACTGCTGCGGCTCGCCCTCACCGAGCACGGCACGCCGTACGCGGACGTGCTCGCCGCCGTCTGCGCCACCCTGCCCGGCCCCTCGCCGAAGGACCGCGCCGCCGCCCTGGCCCTGGCCCGCAGCGGGCCGCCCCGGGAGGACGTCGGGCTGGACGCGCTGACGCCGTACGGGCACCTCGGGCTGCTGCCGCTGCTGACCGAGCCGTCCTGACCGAGCCGTCCTGACGGAGCCGTCCTGACGGAGCCGTCCCGACCGAACCGTTCCGACCCCCGACCGGAGACCCGCCGATGGACACCTTCCTCTGGGGCGCGCTGCCGTACATCGCGCTCGCGCTCCTCGTCTCCGGCCTCGTCTGGCGCTACCGCTACGACAGGTTCGGCTGGACCACCCGCTCCTCCGAGATCTACGAGTCCCGGCTGCTGAACCTCGCCTCGCCGGTGTTCCACTACGGCATCCTGTTCGTCCTGGTCGGCCATCTGATGGGCCTGTTCGTGCCCGCCTCCTGGACCGACGCGGTCGGCCTGGACGAGCACGCCTACAACCTGCTCTCGCTGTTCGCCGGCTGCGCGGCCGGACTGCTCGCCGTCACCGGGATCCTCGTGCTGCTCTACCGCCGGCGCACCAACCCGGCCGTGCTGCGCGCCACCACCCGCAACGACAAGCTGATGTACGCGGTGCTGCTCGCGGCGATCGTGCTCGGCCTGGTCGCCAAGCTGACGCACGCCTCGCTCGACGCCGGATACGACTACCGCACCACCATCGCCCCGTGGGTCCGCAGCCTGTTCACCCTGAGCCCGGACGTGTACCGGATGGCGGGCGTGCCGGTCGCGTTCAAGGTGCACGCGGTGGTCGGCCTGCTGCTGTTCGCGCTGCTGCCCTTCACACGCCTGGTGCACATGTTCAGCGCACCCGTGCAGTACCTCTTCCGCCCGTACATCGTCTACCGCTCCCGCGACCCGAAGCAGCCCGCCGGCGCCCCGCCCCGGCGCGGCTGGGAGGGGATCGAGGACTGACCGCCGTCCGGTTGTCGGTGGTCCGTGCCAGGATCGGTGCCGACCCACCCGAATCCGGAACGGAACGGTACGACCGTGAGCACCATCGACGAGGCACCGGCGGCAGAGCTGTCCTGGCAGCGGTTCTGGCAGCTGATCGACCTGATCGGCGGCGAGCCCGCGGTCGCCGTCTGCGCGACCCTCGACGAGGGCTGCGAGCGGCTGGGCGAGGTGCTCGCCGCCGGTCCGGTCGAGGAGATCCTCGGCTACGGCGAACGCCTCGCCGAAGCGCTGTACCGCCTGGACCGGGAGGAGTACGGCACCCAGCGGGCCGCGGACCCGGACCTCCCCGGGGCGCCGGTGCCGCTGAGCGACGACGGCTTCCTCTACGCCCGCGCCGCCGTGGTCGCCGCCGGACGCGCCGCGTACGACCGGGTGCTCGCCGATCCGGAGCTGTTCGCCGCCCACTCCTTCCGCAGCGGCGAAGCCCTGCTGTACGTCCACGAGGAGGCGTACGAAGCGGCGACGGGCGAGGAGTGGGACCACGACACCCGCTACGACTACGAGTCCTGCTCCAACCGCGAGGGCTGGCCGAACCTCTGACGGTGGTCCGGCCGTCCCCGCGGGGGAGGTCAGCGAGTGCCGAAGTCGGCGTTCCAGGAGGCCGCGCCGACCTGGGAGAGGCCGACCTCGGTGTAGTTGCCGTCGATCATGATGTTGAAGTGCAGCGAGGACCTCACCCAGCCGTCGAAGGCGGCGTCGATGCCGGTGGGGCCGTAGAAGGCGATCTCGCCCCAGGCCCGCCAGTTGTAGCCGAGGCCCTTGGCGATGGCGCCCGAGTCGCAGAAGTGGCCGGACACGTGACGCTGGTCCATCTGGCCGGCGTTGCACCGGGCGGCCTGGCCGAGGGTCGCGTTGAGCCGCACCGGTGCCTTGCCGTACTGGGCGCGCAGCTCGTTGAGGCGCTGGAGGAAGCGCTGCTCGTTCGAGGACGTCGGGGGCTGGGTGGTGCCGGACCCGGGCACCAGGTCGAACCGCTGGGACATGCTGCCGTCGCAGGACTCGACGGTCACCTCGCGGTCCTGGCCGTGGTAGGTCAGACAGCGGTTGTCCCGGGCGTTGTGCAGGTAGGTGCCGCCCTCCGCGGCGTTCTCCAGGGTCCACTGCTGGTTGTCCCCCGCCCACCAGTGGACGAACTGGGTGGTCCGGCCGTCCCTGGTGTCCATCTCGACGACACGCTCGGTGCCGTTGACGTTGCGGACGAAGTCGACCCGGCCGTTCGGCTTGTTGGATATCCAGAACTGGGTGGAGCTGTCGCGGTAGTTGCGCGCGACGATCCGAGAGCCCTCCCCGTCCGCGCCGGCCAGCGCGTGGTGGTTCTGGTGGTCCTGGATCGTGATCGTCTGCTCGACCACGTCCGTGGCGGCGGCGTTCGCCGGCGCGGCGGACAGCGCGAGGCCGGTGACCGACAGCGCGCACGCGGCGAGCACCGCCCCCGCCGACCGGGCGCGGACACGGGTGGTGCGGGTGGAGGTGTCGTTCACGGGGTTCTCCTACTGCTCGACGGTCCCGCCCCGGTTGCGGGGCGGGCATGAGCAGGACACCAGCGGCGTGTGCACAGGACGTCAGCGATCCGTGGACGCCGTGGCGGCGACGGTCCACCGGTCGTGTACGGCGTGTGTACGCGGGCGGGCCAGAGTCGTTCCCGTTCCGCTCGACCCGGCCGGCCGGATGCCGCCCGGGCAGCGACTCACGGAGAGACGGACATCATGTTTCGCAAGTTCCTCGGAACGGCGCTCGCCGCCGTCACCGCGACCGCCGGCATCGCTCTCGTGGCGCCGACCCAGGCGTCCGCCGACATCAGCATGGGCGTCGAGTGCCGGCAGATCGTCGGCGGGATCAGCACCCCGGTGGTCCGGACCTCGCCCATCACGCCCAGGAGCTCGGCCGGGGGCATCGACCCGGGTGCGCTGATCGGCGGTGTCTTCGCGGGAGCCGACTTCGTGAAGTCGCTGATCGACGAGGCCCGGAAGAGCGCCGAACTGCGGGAGAACCAGGCCGGGTTCCTGGAGAGCCTGTCCAAGAAGCTGCAGTACCTCACCCGGGGCGAGTACAACATCAGCATCTTCCGGTCCGGCAAGGGCTTCCGGGAGAACATCCTGCAGAAGTCGAACTGCTTCGGCACCGTCCAGTACGAGGGCTCCGACGACAAGGCGCTCTACGACGTGTACGTCTTCGACTCCGACGGCCAGGTCTGGAGCAACGACGGCAACTACGGCTACCAGAACTGGCGCCACTACGGGCACACCCACTCCACCGGCACGGCGGGCAGCACCAGCGACAAGTACACCTACTGGTTCCCGACCACCTCGCAGAAGTCCGCGCACGAGGCGGCCGACGCCCGGGCCAGGGGCGAGGGCGGCCGGCCCGCGCACGGGAAGGTGACCACGCTGATCGCCGACAACGGCCTCGCGGTGGACCTCCAGGACGCCAACACCAACGCGGGGGCGTGGATCCAGGGCCAGTACCCGAACGGCAACCAGGCCCAGAAGTGGGCGCTGTGGGACGTGGGCAACGGCAACTGGCAGATCGAGACGGACTACCGCGGCGCCATGCTGGTGGACGTCATCCCCAACGACTGGCGGACGCACCTGGTGAAGGCGCACGGTGGCAGCAACCAGCTGTGGCGGTTCGAGGAGTACGGCAACGGCTGGTACCGGATCCGGGGCGTCTACAACATGCAGAACGGCTACCCGAACGGCGGCTGCCTGACCGCCGGTTCGGCCGGCAGCCCGCTGGCCGCGCTGGACTGCACCAAGGGCCTGGGCGGTGGCCAGCTCTGGAAGCTGGCGGGCTGACGGCCTCCGGGCACGAGCCGCTGCGGCTCGTGCCCGGTAGCCCTGGCGGCGGGTAGCTGCGGTGCCCGGTAGCCCCGGCGGCGGGTAGCCGCGGTGCCCGGTAGCCCCGGTGGCGGGTAGGCCGGGCGGCGGGTAGCCGCGGTGGCGGGGAGCCGCGGAAACCCGCTGGAGGCCGGTGGTCCGGCCTCCGTAGAATCCCGTGTCTGTGACCGACACCAGCACCCCTTCCGACGCCTCTCCCGCCGCGCTCCGCCAGGACGCCGAGCTGATCGCGGGCGTCGTGGCCGCCGCCGGGCGCGACATGGTCGACCGGGAGACGGTCGCCGAGGTGGTGGCGCTCTGCGCCGTCGCCGGGGAGCACCTGCTCGTCGTCGGACCGCCGGGCACCGCCAAGTCGGAGGCCGTGCGCCGGGTGGCCGGGCAGCTCGGCGGCCGCTACTTCGAGTACCTGCTCGGCCGGTTCACCGAGCCCAACGAGCTGTTCGGCCCGGTCGACCTGCGCAGCCTGCGCGAGGGCCGGGTCGAGTTCGAGACCTCCGGCATGCTGCCCGAGGCGGACGTGGCCTTCCTCGACGAGGTGTTCCTCGGCTCCACGGCCGTCCTCAACACCCTGCTGGGCCTGCTCAACGAGGGGGTGTTCCGGCGCGGCGGCACCGTCCTGGCCAGCCCGCTGCGGGTCTGCGTCGGCGCCGCCAACCACCTGCCGGAGGACCCGGCGCTCGCCGCCTTCGCCGACCGCTTCCTCGCCCGGGTGTTCGTCGATCCGGTGGCCGACGCCCGGCTGGAGGAACTCCTGGAGGCCGGGCGCCGGCCGGCCCCGGACCCGGTCGTGCAGCTCCCCGACGGCCCACGCGGTGGGGCCGGCCCGGACGACCGGCTCGGTGCGCTGGACCGGCTCGCCGACGCTGCCCGGGGCTGCGGACTCGACGGCGTCACCCCGCTGCTCGCCTCCGCGCTGCGCCGGTTGCGCGCCGCCGGGGTGCCCGTGAGCGACCGGCGGGCCGTCCGCTCCCAGCGCCTGGTCGCGGCCGCCGCCGTCCTCGACGGCCGGACCGTCGCCACCGCGCGCGACCTGTGGGTGCTGCCACTGGTCGCGCCCACCGCGGACACCCAGGCGCTGGCCCGCGACACCCTCGGCGACCTGATCGAGAAGGCCGCCAACCAGAGCCTCGCCCACGCCGCCGAGGAGCTGTCGCGCAGCTCGGCGGCCCGCGCCGAACGACTCGCCCGCACCGGCGCCGCCCTGCTCGCCGGCCACCGCGGCCTGCCCGAGGGCCGGGACTCCCGGCTGCGCCTGGAGGCCGCGCTGCGCGAGATCGACGCCGGCTTCGCCCCGGCCGACCTGCCCGCCGCCCTGGCCGGTATACGCGCCGAGCTCGTCGCGGCGGTCGCGCCCTCGTGACCGCCACCGACGGACCGACCCCGCCACCCGCCGTGGCGCTCACCTGGGAGCGCCGCGAGCCCCCGCTGACCGCCGCCGCCGTGCTCGCGGTCGGCGATGCCGTCCCGGCCCTGGCCGCCGCGACCCGGGACCGCCTCGCCGACGGCGCCCGGCTCGGCGTGCTCGCCGACGACACCACCCTGCTCGTGCTCGGTGCCGAGGACGGGCTCCCGTGGGCGGACGGCGCCCACTACCTCGGCCACGACGAGGAGTTGCTCGTCCCGACCACCGCCCGCCCCCGGCCTGCCGCGACCCTCTGGCGGTCCGCCCTCGGCGCCCGGCCCGGGGACCTCTGCGTGCTCGTCCCCGGCCACGCCCTGGTGGCCGCACCGCCGGCCGCCGCCACCGACCCGGACGCCCTCACGCCCTTGACCCGGCGGGCCGGACGATGAGCGCCACCCGACTGCCCGCCGCACTCGCCCCGTGGGCCGGGACGCTGTCCGCGCTGACCCCCGAACTCGCGGTCGCCCTCGGGCCGTTGCTGCGACGGCTGGACCGACTCGTCGGTGCCCGCGAGCCGGTGGCCGACGGACCGGGGGAGCCGGACGGCGCGGGCGGGATCGGCCGCCACGGCCGGCCGGACCAGCTGCTGCCCGCCGAGTGGCTGCTCGCCCAGGAGCACCCCGAGGAGTTCCTGCGCCGCTTCGTCGACCGCGAACTCCTGTACCTGGCACCCGAGTTCCGCAGCACCGCCACGCGCGGCCGGACGGTCGTGCTGGTCGATGCCGGCCCGTCCCAGGCCGGCGCCGGCCGACTGGTCCAACTGGCCGCGCTGCTGGTGCTGCACCGCCGGGCCACCGCCCGCGGCAGCGAACTGCGGGTGGGCGTGCTCGGCGACCCGCCCGGCTGGTGGCTCGCCGGTGAACCGGCCGACCTGCTGCCCTCCTGGCTCGCGGCCCGCCGCCCCGCCGAGCCGACCGCCGAGCACGTGCGCCAGGCCGTCGCCGGACTCGACGCCGCGGACCGGGTCTGGCTGCTCACCTCGCCCCGGCTCGCCGACGGGCTCCCGGGGCTGCTCGGTCCGCCGGACGGCTCGCCGTCCGGCCCGCCCCGCGTCCTCGCCACCGACGTGGCCCGCTGGGGCCCGGAGGGCGCCACCCACGTCACCGTCCGCCTCGACCGCACCGAGGCCGAACTGCCGCTGCCCACGGCCGACATCGCCGTCCGCGCGCTGCGCGGCGCGGAGTTCCGGCGCAACGGTCCGGTGCTCGTCCCGACCCCCGCCGACACGGCCGGTCCGGCCGGCCTGGCCCTGCCCGTCTTCACCACCGACACGACCGTGCTGCTCACCCGGGGCCGGCACGAGGGGGTCCTGCTCGCCACGGACGTTCGGCAACCCGAGCACAAGCACGCCGCCGCCACCCGCTCCAAGTCGCACCACCTGAACGGCCGGGTGATCGCCGCCGGCCGGACCGGCCGCCGCCTGTTCGCCCTCCACCTGCACCGGGACCGGGTACTCCGGTACGTCAGCGGGCGACAGGTCGGCGGGAGCGCGGAGTTCGCCGTCGACCCGGCCTTCCTCGGCCTCGACGGGACGGTCCTGGGGGCTCTGGCGAGCCGCCCGGTGCTGCCGCTGCTGCGCTCCGGGGACGACCTGCTCGTCCCGGTCGCCGGCCGCTGGCGCCGGATCGGGCCCGACGGCGCGGTCACCGACGACGGCCCGGTCGGCCTGCGGGCGGAGGGCCCGTTCGGCTTCGAACGATGCCGCGAGCCAAGGCTGTTCGAGCAGACGCTGCCTACCGACGCGCTGCGGGCCCGGCACCTGGTGCACGCGGGCGGCACCGCGGCCTGGTCCGAGGACGGCAGGACCTGGACGGTGCGGACCCGGCTCGGCGACGAACGCCGGCTTTCGTTCCGGGAGAAAGCCCAGGTGGCGGGCCTGGTGCACGACGGGCGCGAGCCGGTGCTGATCACCTGGGCACCCGGGAGCCGGACGGTGCGGGCGATCCGGCACGACGGTGTCCGGACCCTGAACGGATTCTCCGGCGGCACCGCCCCGCCGGCCGTGCACCCCGCCCGACCGCTGATCGCGGCCGAGCGCCCGCCCGGCCGGGTCGTGGTCGGCGACGCCACCACCGGCCGGATCCACCACGTGATCGGGAGCAGCGCGTGAACGCCCCCCTCCGGCGTGCCGCCGGGACCGTCCTCGCCACCGGCTTCGTGCTCGACGTGCCGCTGATCGGTGCGCCGGAGGCCGCCGGGCGCGTCCTCGAACTCTGGCGTGCGGACGCGCGGCTGTGCGAACTGCCCGACGGCCGCTGGCTCCTGCTGCTGCCCGAGCCGGTCCGCACCCGGGTGGACCGGGCGCCAGGGCTTCCGCTGGAGCGCGCCGGGCACGGCGGGCACGGCGGGCCGTCGGCTGCGGACACTCCTGCCTCCGGCTCCGCCGCGGTCACCGCCGACGGCCGCCTCGTGCTGACGGCGGGCGGATCGACGGTCACCCACCTCGTCGCCGAGCTGCCCGGGTTGGACCCCGCCGACTGGCTCGATCCGACCGGCCTCGCCCTGCACCGGCCGCGCCCGGTCGGTGCGGCCCCGGCACCGGAGGCGCCGCCCGTCGAGGACTCGGTCCCGGACGTCCCCCGGCCGGACCTCAGGGCGGCGGCCGGCATCCGGCCGCCGTCCGGGCGGGCCCGGCGGCTGACCGCCGGGACGCCGCGCGCCCGCGCCCGCCGGGCCCGGCGGCAGTCCGAGCGGCCGACCGACCCGCCGTCCGCCGGGCGCACCGGCGCCGGGGGCGGTGCCGGGGGCGGCGCCGGCCGAGGGGCCGGCCGAGGGGCCGCCTGGTGGCAGACCACCCGGCCGATCACCCTCGCCCCCCACCACGCGGCGGTCGTCGTCGTCCTGCTGATGGTGGTGCCCCTGCTGTTCGTGGTGCTCTTCGGCCTCGGTCTGCTCAAGGACGCCGGTTTCGACCCGGGCGGCGTCGTCTTCGCCTCGATCGTCGGGGGTCTCGCCCACGGGGCCCTCTTCGGCCGACGCGCCGCCCGGGACGGGGGCGGAGCCACGGCGGGGCCTTCCGGTCCCGCCGCCCCCGGGCCTTCCGGCAGCGCCGCCCCCGCCCCGCGCCGGGGCCGCCGACCCTGGCTCGGCGACCTGCTGGCCCGGTTCACCCTGCGCACCCCCGCCGCCCGCCTCCTCCACCAGCGCCACGCCCGCTACCTGCGCGACCTCACCCGCGCCTTCGAGCAGCAGCGCTGGGAGGACGCCCTGCGCGACGCCCCGCCGCTCGCGGGCCGGGAGCGCGGCGCCGCGACCGAAGGCCCCCTGGTCTCCCTCGCCCTGCCCACGCGCTTCACCGGGCAACTGCGCCCCACTCTGCTCCGGATCGGCCCGGCCGCGGCGAACGCGTTCTCCGGCCCGACCGTGCACCAGCACCTCACCGAGCTCTACCGGGCCGCCGCCGAGCGACTGGAGCAGCAGGGCCGGTACGACGAGGCGGCCTTCGTCCTGGCCGACCTGCTGGAGGCACCCGCCGAGGCCGTCGCCCTGTTCGAACGGCACGACCGCCTCACCCGGGCCGCCGAACTCGCCGAGGGCCGCGAGCTCGCCGCCGACCTGGTGGTCCGCCTGTGGTGGCGGGCCGGCGAACGCGCGCGGGCCGTGCGGACCGCGCACCGCCGGGGCGCCTTCGCCACCGCGGTCGAACGGCTGGCCGCCACCGATCCGCAGGCCGCCCGCGAACTGCGCGCGGCCTGGGCCGAACACTGCCGCGCGGCCGGCGACCGGCTGGGCGCCGTCGAGGCGGTCTGGCCGGACGAGGCGCTGCGGCCGTCGGTCGCCGCCGACCTGCGGGACGCGGTCGCCCTCGGCGGCCCCACCCGGGGCCGGGCCCTGCCCTACCTGCTCGCCCTGCCGGACCTGACGGCCCAGGGCTCCGGCACCGCCACCCGGGCGCTCGCCCGCGCCGTCCTCGACGGCGACGGCGACCCGAACGCCACCGGCCGCTCGGCGCTGGCCGCCGGCCTCGCCCGCCTGCCCGCCGCCGACCCGGCCACCGACCGCGAACTCGCCACCGCCGCCGCCCGGGCGGCCGTCCGCGACGGCGGCCTCGGCGGCGGCGTCGCCGAGCACCCCCTGTTCGACCGACTGCTCGGCCGCGCCGACCCGTTGACCGCCGCCGACCTGCCCCGCCCCCGCCCGCGACCGGTGCCCCGGCCCGGCGGAGCCGCTCCCGCCCACACGGCGGTCGACCGGCCGGGCACCCTGCCGGTCCTGGACGCGGTACTGCTCGCCTCCGGCTCCCTGCTGGTGGCCTGCGGCCAGGCCGGCGTCCGGCTGCTCGCCCCCGACGGTCGCACCCGGGCCCACTGGGACACCCCCACCGACCGCCTGGTCCTCGCCGACCACGGCGGCGGTGCGCTGCTGGTGACCGAGCACGGTCCCGACCTGCTCGGACTCGCCCGTCTCGATCTCGCCACCCGCACCGTCCGGCCCTGGACCACCCTGCGGGCCCGGCGGCCGGCCCTCACCTACGACGGCCACCGGCTGATCGCCGCGGCGGACGGCGGCATCGTCGTCCTCGACACCACGGCCCCGCGCCCGGTCGCCGTCCGGCGCGAACTCGGCGGCGAGGAAACGCTGCTGGGCGGCATCACCCGAACCGCGAACGGCTGCGCGGCGCTCGTCCGCAGCCCGTCGACCGCCCACTCGCCGCTCACCGAGGTCTGGCGCTGGGACCTGCCCGGCTGGGAACTGCGGGCCCGGCTGCGGGTGGACGACGCCCTGTCGGACCTGCTCTCCCGCACGGACCCGGCGGACGCCCTCGAACCGGTCGCGCTCGCCGCCGGCGGCCTGCTCACCGCCGAGGCGCTGCCCGCCGGGAGCGGTACGGCCTCGGCCGACCGCACCGTGCTGCGCTGGACCTCCGGCCTCCCCGCGGCCGAACTGACCGTCGACGGCTGCGCCCCGCTCGGCCCGGCCGCCGACGGCGACCACTGGGCGCTCACCGTGCCGACCCCGGACGGCACCGGCCTGCGCGCGTACGCCGGTTCCGGCCCGTGCTCCGCGCCCGGCGTCACCGTCCTGGTGCCGAACGCGTCCGGCGACCGGATCGGCGTGCGCCACCATGCCGGCACCGTCACCTACTGGCACCGCTCGGGCCGCGTCCTCGCCACCTCCGCCGACGGCACCGCCCTGCTCGCCAACCTCAGGGTCACCGTCCGCTGACCGGACACCGGGCGGCCCCGGATTCCGCTTTTCCTCGACGCGCCACCCTGCGAACATGCGACGCTACTCACTGCGTCCGTCCGAGGAGGAATCCTGTGTCATCGCCCTGTGACCCCGCCAACGCGCCCGTCGGTGACGTGAGCACCGCGCTCATGGTGATCGACTCGCGGCTCAAGGCCATCTACGACGGCCGGACCGGCACCGACCCCGAACAGCAGCGGATGGTCGACCAGTTCGCCGCCTCCCTGGGCCCCGCGGAGGCGGACGCGCTGCTGGAAGGCGTGTGCACGCTCATCTACATGTACATGGACTGGCTGCGGGTCGTCTGCGAGCGGCACGACAAGGAGGTGGTCGAGCACGTGGTGCCCACCCTGGTGGCCACGATGCGGATGATGCCCAACACCTTCCGCCCCGAGGTCATCCCCACCATGGCGGGCTTGCTCATCGCCGCCGGTACCGGCCTGAGCCCCAACCTGTGGCGGGCGCAGTACGGCGACTGGACCGGCGCCGAGATGAACCCCCTGGAGGCGACCTCCGTCCTGCTCGCCGAGCACATCAACCGGATCGTCGGCGACGACCAGGACTTCGCCACCCGCCTGATCGCCGACGCCCTGGCGGTCACCGACGACCACTGACCGCCCGTCGGGCCGGTTGCCGGTTGCCGGTTGCCGGTTCCGCCCGCCTCGGCCTCCGCCCGCCTCGGCCTCCGCCCGCCTCGGCCTCCGCCCGCCTCGACCTCCGGCCGGTGGGTCCCGGAGGCGCGGATCTTTAATCGGTGGCGCCGGGTGGCGGGGTGCCGCTAGGTTGATCGAACGCGGGCGGCTCCGCGGCGTGCTTCCTTCTCCTTCACTCCGAAACCTGTAGCGCGCCCCCTCTCCGCCCGCTTCTTCAACCTCTCTGCCACGTTCGTGGGGGTCCTTCCGCATGCCCCGAGCCATCACGGCTCCCTTCGACAGCGATGTCGACCTCGATCTCGGTTCCTTCCTCCTCCGCCGGCGCGGCGCCGTCGCCGTCGCCCCCGGTGACCTCCTCCCCGCAGCCGACCCGTGGAGCACCCGCGGCCTGGTGGCGCTGGACGCCGATCTGGCGCGGCGCGGGTACCTGCTCACCAGTGAACTGCGCTCGGCACTGGCCAGGTTGTCGCCCTCCGCACTCGCCGGGACCGGGGACGGGCTGCTCGCCCGGATCGACCACCTGCTCGGCGCGGACCGGGAACACGTACCGCTGTTCCGCCGCTTCCCCGACGCCGTGCCCGACCACGCGCAGCTGTTCTTCACCCGGCAGATCCGGGCGTTCCTGCTCAACCAGCCCCGGCAGCCCTGCGCCCACTGCGGCCGCCGGGGAGCCGAGGCCGGGATCGGCGCGCTCGCGCCGTGCGCGCACCTGCTCTGCGCCGGCTGCCTCGACGGGCTGACGGCCGAGGGCCGGGGCGAGCGCTGCCCGACCTGCGGGACGCCCCTGCACACCGGCACCTACCTGCCCGAGGACCACCGGATCGGCCGGAAGGCCGCCGAGGAGTTCGGCGGCGAGCAGGCGATGCGTCCGCTGCGGCTGATCACGGCCGACCAGGTCACGGCCGCGATGAACGAGTTGGACCGGCTGCTGGCCCGCCGCACCCCGCTGTCCCCGCAGGACCGCGACGACCTGACCGCGCTGCTCGCCCACGCGCCGGAGGACCTGCCGGAGCGGCTGCCCGCGCAGATCCCGGTCCGGGAGACCAAGGCCACGGTGCTCGCCGCGCTGCTGCGGCGCGGCGGCACGGACGCCCTGTCAGTACTCGCCGAGCGGATCGACACCGCGACCGACGTGCTGCGACTGCTCTGGGCGTGGTCCGGCGCCGAGCCCGACCTGCTGCCCGCGACCGCCCGGCGGCTGCGGCTCAAGGGCCTGCCCCGGCCGCTGCGCCGGGGCCTGCTCGACCTCCTGGAGGGGCTGCACCCGACCGCCCTGGTCGAGGACCTGCGCCGCCACCGCTCGGCCTGGCTGCGGGCGGGCGAACTGCTGCACCCGTACGAGTTCCGGCGGCGCCTCCCCAACGTCGCCGCGGCGTTCGTGGTGCTGCGGCAGACGGACCTGCGCACCCACGAGGTGGGGCGGGAGCACGCCGAACCGCCGGCCGGGCCGCTGCACGTGGTGAGCGCGGGCGAGCGGACCCGGCTGGGGTTCACCGGGTTCGCCGCGCGGGTCGAGGGCCTGCTCGCCGCCGGGGACACGGACGGTGCGCTGCGGGCGCTGGCCGCGCGGCCGGGGGAGCTGGTGCGCAGGCTGCACCACGTCCTGCGGGTGCACGCCACCGTTTCGCCCGGGACGCCGCTGTCCGCGTCCGGGCTGGGCACCGTCGCCACCGCGCTGACCCGGGTCGCCCCCGGGCCGTTGCTCGGCGCGTACGGCGCGCTGCGCGGCACCCGGACGGCGGGGGAGCGGCGCCTGTACTTCCCGCGCGGCACGGTGTCGCTGGCCCACGCCCGGGAGGACCACGGCACGGTGGTACCCGGCGAACTCGCTTCTCCGGTAGTGGAGCTGATCGAGGCCGAGCTGCTGCGCCGCAGCGGCGCCGACGGCGAGCGCTACGAGGTGGCGCTGCTCGACGAGGGGCTGACCGAGCTGGTCGCGCCGTTCGCCGAGCGCGCCGCCGCGAAGACGCTGGTGTGCGTGCCGCGCGGCAGCCGCCAGCGGCTGCCGGCGGGGGAGCGGCTGCGGCTGTTCCTGCACTGGATGCAGCCGGAGGAGCTGCGGGTCGACCTTGACCTGTCGGTGGCGCTGTACGACGAGCGGTGGAACTTCACCGGCCTGTGCGACTACACCAACCTGGTGCACGGCGACCGGGCCGCCGTGCACTCCGGCGACTACGTGTCCGCACCGCCGCCGGACGGGGCGACGGAGTTCGTGGACCTGGATCTCGCGCGGCTGGTCGCCGGCGGATCGCGGTACGCGGTGATGATCGTGTTCAGCTACAACGACGTCTCCTTCGAGCAACTGACCGACGCTTTCACCGGGTTCATGGATCTGGGCGGCGCCGCGTCGGCGGGGAGTCCGCACTTCCACCCCCGGGCCGTCCGGCAGCGCCTGGACCTGGTCGGGGACGCCAAGGTGTGCGTGCCGATGATCGTCGACCTGGCCGACCGCCGCTACACCTGGACCGACCTCAACACCGGTGCGGACGGCGGCTTCCACAGCGTCTACCGGCACCAGGCCGAGGTGGGCGCCCTCAGCCGCGACGTCCTCGCCCACTTCTCCCCGGAGAACCGGGCCACCCTCTGGGACCTCGCCGCCGCCCGCGCGGCGGCGAGCACGGACGAGGTGGTGGTGCGCGGGCTCGACGGCGGGCTGCGGCGCTGGCGGCGCGGGGCGGGGGAGGACGACGGCGGGTTCGCGGAGCGTCTGCGTGCGCTCCGGGACGAGGACGGGGGAGTTGTGCCGGCCCTGCCACAACTCCTCGCCGGGCGACGGTCGTTCGTCGCGCTCGTCGACGGGGACGTCCCCGCGCCGGAGAAGGTTTCGGGAACGCTGTACCGCCTCCACCCGGGGCCGATCGACGCCGCGCCGGAGGCCCTGGAGCGCCTGACGGCAGGGGACCTGGTCGCGGGCCTGGTACCGGGGCCGGTCGGGGTCGCCGCGCGGTGACCCCGACCGGGCGGACTTCATCGGTCTCGAGTCCCGGAACCGTGAACGGCCCCTGATCAAGCGGCTTCGGCCCGGTGCAGTGCGGCGCCGCCGGGTCGCGCGAGCCGGACGAGTCCGGCGGAGAGCCCCTGGGGCCGGGGCTGCGGAAACCGATTGCCCGGCCGCTCGCGCCCGCGCAGAATCGCCCCATGAACCATCGTGCGGCGGACCTCCGGCAGCCTGGCCTCTCCGACGAACCCGTGCTCACCGGAGAGCGGGTGCTGCTGCGCCCCTTCGACCTCGCGCAGGACTCGCCGGCGCTTCGCGACCTGCTCACCGACGTCGAGGTGGGGCGGTTCACCGAGGGGGACCCGGGGGTGGAGCCGGCCCCGCCGTGGGACGCGGACGCCGAGCGCCGGATGCGGGACTGGTACGGGAGCCGCGCCGCGCAGGCGGACCGCTTGGACCTGGCCGTCGTCGACCGGGCGAGCGGCCGGTGTGTCGGCGAGGTCGTGCTCAACGGGTGGAGCCCGGCCAACCGCAGTTGCGGCTTCCGGATCGCGCTCACCGCCGCCGGCCGCGACCGCGGGCTGGGCACCGAGGCGACCAGGCTGATCGTCGGCCACGGCTTCGAACGGCTCGGGCTGCACCGGATCTCGCTCACCGTGTTCGGCCACAACCCGCGTGCCCGCCAGGCCTACGCCAAGGTCGGCTTCGTCCTGGAGGGCACCCGGCGCGACGCGCTCCGCTACGGCGGAGTCTGGGTGGACGACCACGACATGGCGATCCTCGCCCCCGAGTGGCAGCGCCACCGCGGCCACCCGTAGGACCGGCCGCAGCCCCTCGGGCTGTCACTCGCGGTACGAGGCCGAGAGGTCCGAGGAGTCCGGGGAGCTCGGCGAGGCGGCAGCGCAGCGGCAGGAGATGCGATACGCCCTGGCAGAATCGGCGCCATGACCACCCCCCTGCCCGAGCCGAGCACGCAGCTCTCCGACCCCGGCGCCCTGTTGCTGGACTACCTCGACCACTACCGCTCCGCGATCGGAGCCAAGATCGAGGGACTGTCCGACGAGGAGCTGCGCACCAGCTGCCTCCCCTCCGGCTGGACGATGCTCGAACTCCTCAAACACCTCGTCCACATGGAGCAGCGCTGGCTGCGATGGGGATTTTCTGCCGAGCCGGTCCCGGCCCCCTGGGGCGACCGCGGTCCGGAGGGCCGCTGGCACGTCACCCCGCAGGAGAGCGCTGCCGACCTTCTCGCGGCGCTGTACGCGGGTGGCGAGCACACCCGGGCCGTCGCCTCGGGAGCGCCTCTGTCCGCCGTGGCCGCAGCCGGCGGCCGCTTCCCCGACGACGGCACCGAGCGCCCCACCCTGGGCTGGATTCTGTTCCATGTCCTCCAGGAGTACGCCCGCCACGCGGGCCACCTCGACATCGTCCGCGAACTCACCGACGGCGCCACCGGCTAGTGACACCCGCGCACAGGACGTCGGCCCCGCCGACTTCCTGTGCGATTGCCCTGCCCGGAGCTCTAACCGGGAAGGTGCGCCGGGTTGGTGGGCGCTTGCTCCGTGGGCGGGGAAAGAAGGACGGCTCAGGGGGCGGACGGCTCGATCTCCCCCGCGAAGACGATGATCTGGTCGATGAGGTTCCGTCGCAGATGGACGACGTCGGTTCCCGCCAGGCGCGGACCTCCGTCGGGCGTGGTGAAGACCCACCGGTACCGGGCCCATTCGTCGGGCATGTCCACCGCCGAGCAGCGCACCATCGTGCCGGCCCCCGCCGGGTGGCGCCGGATGTCCAGCACGAACCGCTCGACCGCCGCGATTCCTTCGCTGCGACCCAACGGTCCCCAGAAGACCACGTCCGAGGTCAGGGCCCGGGGGAGCAGGGCAGTCACATAGGTGTCGTCCGAGGCGTTGAACGCGGAGATGAACGTGTCGATCGCGGAGCGTGCCGTCTCTTCCTGCATGCCCCAGTAATACCAGCCGTTGCGGGTGGGCATTCGTCGGCAACGTCGTCGGCTCGCGGGAGGACTTCCGGATACTGAACGTCAAGGCGGGGTTCGTGATGCTGTGGGGGGATCCGCTGTGCCCCGCCGCCCGGTCGGCGGGGCACAGCCTCGTTCCGGCTCAAGCGGCATCGGCCCGGTCCAGTGCGGCGGTACCCGGTCGCGCGAGCCAGACCAGTCTGGCGGAGAGGCCCGGTCGCCCCGCGAACAGGCGGAGGGCCCGCTCGGGCGAGGTGAGTGTCATCCGCGTCCGCCCGTCGACGACGAGGAGCTGTGTCAGACCGTCGCTGTCGGCGAACCCCCAGGCCGCAACCCATCCGTCGGCGCCCTGGCCGCCGACGTCGTACACCTGGACCACGGCGAACTGCCTGGGTGCGGTGTCGAGCACGAGCCCGCACAGCTCCTCGTCGAAGGAGGGGAGGGAGTTTTGCGAGGGCACAGCGGGCATGGAAGTCTCCTGAGGGAGGCATGGGCGAGCCGTTGGTCGGCACTTTGCGTAACTGACCTATGCCATACGGTAGCGCTACGATGGCATAACTTCCATGAGGTCTATTGAAGACTTGCCATGGACGCTGGGTGATGGGTGAGAGAGGTCGGGATGGCTTTGGGTGGTGTCCTCACGTTGCGGCAGCAGCGTCTCGGGTTTGAGCTGCGCAAACTCCGTGAGAATGCTGGTCTCACCTCGACTGCCGCTGCTGCTCGAGTCGGAGTGAACCAGGCTCACATGAGCCGAATCGAAGCGGGACGGTACGCGGTGAGTGCCGATCGGGTACGCGCGTTCGCTCGTGCGTACGCCTGCACAGACCAGGACTTGGTCGAGGCTCTCGCCGCCATGACCGGAAGGCGAGTTCGCGGCTGGTGGGAGGAGTACCGTGACATCCTCCCACCTGGAGCTCTCGACCTCGCCGAACTCGAACACCACAGCACGGCGATGCGGATCGCCACGGTGATTCACATTCCTGGGCTGCTGCAGACTGTCGACCACGCTCGTGCGATCTTCCTGGACGTCTTCCCGCCCCTGTCGCCGCCCGAGGTGGAACATCGCGTCTCCCACCGCATCAAGCGTCAAGCGGTGCTCTTCGGCGAGCAGTCGATTCCGCTGACGGCCGTCATCCACGAGGCAGCCCTCCGGATGGGGCTCGGCGGCCCTGCGGTGGCCCGAGCGCAGTACCGGCACCTTGTGGAAATGAGCACCCGTGACAACGTCTCGGTTCGCGTGATCCCCTTCGGCGCAGGTACGTTCTCCGGATCAGGCCAGTCCATGGTCTACTTCTCCGCCGCTGTTCCCCAACTCGACAGCGTGCAGTTGGACACGGAGCATGGTTCCGAGTTCCTCGACTCCTACGCACACCTGGTGAAGTATCGACTGATGCTGGACCGACTGGAGTCCAGCGCGCTCGATCGGGTGGAGTCGCGTGATTTCATCTCCCGCATCGCACAAGACATCTGAGAGGTAGGTTGATGTCATCCCTCAACTGGCAGAAGTCTACGTACAGCTCGCAGGCAGCCAACTGCATCCAGGTGGCGGCTATGCCGGACGGTGCCATCAGGATTCGCGAGAGCGACGAGCCCGCCGCCATCCTTGCCACTACACAGGCGCGGCTGCGGGCGCTTCTGCTGGGTGCCAAGGCGGGGAAGTTCGACCACCTCGCGCAGTAGTTGTCATACGGCCTTCCCCGTCCTCCGGATGGGGAAGGCCGACATCCTCAACCACACAACGCCAACACCCGCTTACCGGCCGAGTCAGTGCGGATCCCGGTGCCCGGCCTCTCAGTGAGGCCGGGCACCCTCCAACTCGTTCCCACCGGTTTGCCTCCTCGGGAAGCCTCTGTGGCAGTTTCTTGGAAAACGGGCCGGCTTCGCATCAAGCGAAAGGCGGTCCTCTTCGGCGCGCCGAGGTCACGCGCTTGGGCAGCGTTCAAGTTGGCGGGGACAAGTTCGAGTTCATTGACGCTGGACCGCAGCTGTCGCCCAGAGCATTTGAGACGGGAAGAACCATGACAACGTACTTCTGGCAGAAGTCCTCCTTCAGTGGCGACACCGCCAACTGCCTCTACCTCGCGGCTGCGCCCTACGGTGCCGTCAAGCTTCGGGAGAGCGATGAGCCCGAAACCGTCCTCACCACCACGCCGGGGCGCCTGCGGGCGCTTCTACTGGGCGTCAAGGCAGGGGAGTTCGACCACCTCGCGGAGTAGCTGCGGAGGCTAGGGACGAAGGCGTCAGGTGTGGTCAGGGCGCAGCGTTCATCCTTCACCGACCCGCGCCACAGGTCTGGGTCGGTGTCGAGTTGCTTGGGCCGCAGCTCGGCACAAAGAGCTTCCCGAAGTCCGGCGCGGCGATTGTGCAGGTACTCCGGCGCGGAGGTCGCGCGCTTGGACAGCGTTAAGGTCGATGGGGGCAGATTCGAGTTCATCGACACTGAGTCGCAGTCGGTCAAGTATCGAGCTGTGACGGACCGGCTGTAGGCGACCGCGCTCGAGCTGGGTGCGTCACGCGTTCTGGTCCACCGAATCGCCCGAAGCATCTGAGACAGGAACGACCATGGCTGCTCTCATCTGGCAGAAGTCCTCAACCAGTGGCGACGCCGCGAACTGCGTATACGTCGCAGCAACCGCCGATGGGGGTATCAGGATCCGGGAGAGTGACGAGCCCGACGTCGTCGTTACGACGACGGCCGAAACGTTCCGCGCCCTTGTGCGCAGCGTCAAGGAGGGTGACCTGGATCGCCTGATGGAGGAGGGGCCACGGCGTCAGATGCGGGCGATCAGGGCGTAGCGTTCGTCGTCCACCGGCTTGCCCCACAGGTCCGGGGCGTCGCCGAGCTGCTCGATCCGCAGCTCGGCGACCAGCGGACGTACGGCGGTGGCCAGGTCATGGGCGCCGACACCACCGGTCCACGGGTGGCGTGCCGCTTCCGGCACGTACGGTCCGGCGGAGCCCCAGCGGCCCTCGACCATGACCAGCCGGCCGCCGGGGCGCAGTCGGGCCACCCATTCCCGCAGGGCGGCCCCGGGCTCGGGCAGCGTCCAGAGCAGGTGGCGGGCGAGTACGACGTCGAAGGCGGCCCCGCCGGTGGGCGGGGCTGCCGCGTCACCGACCAGGAACCGGCCCGCGAGCCCTGCGTCGAACAGTTTCCGGCGGGCCCGGGCGACCATTTCCGGCGACAGGTCCACCCCGGTGACCCGGTGACCGGCCTCGGCCAGCAGCAGGGACAGCGAGCCGGTGCCGCAGCCGACATCGAGCACGTCGGCCGGGGCCGACGGCATCCAGGCCGTCAACCGTGCGGTCCACGCCGAGCGGACGTGCTCGGCCCGCAGCCCGTGATCGGGTCCGTCGTCGAAGCCCGCCGCCGCCGCGTCCCAGTACGCGGCGACGGCTGCGGAGTCCTCGTTCATGGCGCGCATCCTCGCAGCGGCCGCAGGCCGGTGGCAGGAGAACACGGCGACGCTGTCACATTCCTCTCTCGGCGCGCGTCAGTGCAGTGAACGAGAAACCGGACGGACGGAAAGAGGACAGATCATGACCGACGCGCGGATGGCGAACCCGGCCGTGGTGATTCCCGAGGCGATGCCGGCGATCCTCGGGGTCGTGAAGGCGGCGAAGAAGGGCGGCGTGCCGGAGAGCGTGCTGGAACTGGTGCACCTGCGGGCGAGCCAGATCAACGGCTGCAGCTACTGCGTGGTGGGCGGCGTCGCGAGTGCGAAGAAGAACGGGGAGACCGACGAGCGGCTGCACGCGGTGGCCGCGTGGCGGGAGGCGCCGTTCTTCACCGAGGCCGAGCGGGCCGCGCTGGAGCTGTCGGAGCACGTGACGCGGCTCGCGGACCGGGCCGTGGTGCCGGACGAGGTGTGGAACGCGGCCGCCGAGCACTTCGACGAGAAGCAGCTGGCCTCGCTGGTGCTGTGGATCAGCCTGACCAACTTCTTCAACCGGATCAACGCCACCACCCGCCAGCCCGCCGGGGACACCTGGTAGGCCGGGGGAGCGGCCCGGGTCGGACGGCGGGGACCGTCGGCCCGGGCTGGGCGGCCCGGGGAGAGTCAGACGGCCGGGGTGTCGGCCGGGGTGCCGTGGCGCTCGTCGTCGTGGGCGCCGGAGAGGACGGCGTCGAGCAGGCCGGGGTAGCGGGCGTCGAGGTCCTCGCGGCGCAGCCGGAGGAGGTTCTCCCGGCCGGAGGGCAGCTGGTGGATGACGCCGCTGTCGCGCAGCACCCGCCAGTGGTGGGTCATCGTCGACTTGGCGGTGATGCCGATCGCGGTGAGCACGCTCCCGCAGTTGTGCGCGCCGCCGCCGTTCAGGACCCGGACGGCGGAGAGACGGACGGGGTTGCCGAGGGCCGTCAGAACGTGTTCGATCCGGATCTGCTCGCGGTCGGGGTGGCGGTAGCTCATGGCCCCACCGTAACGCGGGGCGTGCACCGGCCGACCCGCACCGTCGTCCCAAGTGGACGCGGGGAAAGCCGGGTTGCGAGGATGCGGGGTTACCGTGCCGCGACCCCGGCCGGTGCGCCGGTCCGGCCGGACCGCGAAGGCGGGCCGGCGGCCGCCCCCGGGGACGCGAGGAGCGCGGCCAGGGCGCGCCGGAGCGGGGTGGGGCCGAGCTTGCTGAGGAGGTGGTGGCGAGGGCTCATACCCGTGAACGACCCGCCGGGGCGCCCGCGTGGTTGCAGCGTCCCCGCCTCCTTGCCCGATGGGGAACCCGAGAAGCCGGGCGGGGCGGTCGACAGGTACGCTGTAATGCATGAGTGCAGAGATTGACCCTTACGAGGTGCGAGTCGGTGTGCCCGACGTGGCGACCTTCCGGCAGCTGCGGACGGCGTCCGGGATGAGCGACCGCCCGGCCGCCGCGGTGGCCGCCGGCCTGCCGAACACCTGGTTCGGCGTGACCGTCGAGCACGGGGGTGCGCCGGTCGGGATGGGGCGGATCGTCGGGGACGGCGGGGTGATCTACCAGATCGTCGATGTGTGCGTGCTGCCCGAGCACCAGGGGCGTGGGCTGGGCAAGCGGATCATGGAGCGGCTCACCGCCGAGCTGGAGCGGCGTGCGGAGAAGGGCGCGTACGTGTCGCTGATCGCCGACGGCGAGGCACACCGGCTGTACGCCCAGTACGGGTTCGTGGGCACGGCTCCGGCCTCGGTGGGGATGCACCGGCTGGTGTGAGCCGAGGTGCTGCGACCTCGGAGGAGTGCGGCCCGGCCCGGTGGGCCCGCGCGCCCGCCGGACGGGCGGGTCGCGCGGGTCGTGGTGTCAGGAGTGGATGCCCTGGCCCGGGGTGAGGATCCCGGCCGGGTCGAAGCGGTGCTTGGCCGCCACCACGCGCCCCCACCGGCTGCCGTAGTGGCGGCGCCAGTCGGCGTGCGTGACGTCCGGGATCGCGCCGATCAGGTACCGCTTGCCGCCCAGCTGCACCGCCCGGTCGTACAGCCGGCGGTTGCGCCGGAGCGCGGCGGCGTGGTCGGCGCCCGGGAACGGGAAGGACAGCAGGTCGAAGTGGAAGCCGACCGGCTCGTCCGGCATCACCGTCATCGGACGGGTGAACACATCGGTGCGGAACGGGTAGAAGAGCAGCAGGCCGGCGCCCAGGTCCTCCGGCGTCAGCAGGGCGAGGGCCTCGCGGGTGAAGGTCCCGGCGGTCGAGGCGGGCAGGAAGAGGCTCATCCAGGGCTTGGGCTGCGACCAGAGCCCGGCCCCCTTCAGGAACCCGGCGAAGGCGTCCACGCGGTACGCGTACTCGCGCGCGGTCTGGTCGGTGAAGGTCGTCTCGGCGGCGACGCAGCGCAGGCCGCGCACCAGCTTCGCCCGGTCCGGCGCGGCGGCGCCGTCGTAGAGGACCACGCCCTCCACCTTGTAGCGCCAGCCGGTCCCGGCCGCGTCGCGCGACACGTCGCCGACCTGGAGGTCGAACCGCCGCTCCAGCATCACCTTCTTCTGGTCCGCGAGGTAGGCGCCCAGGTCGTCGTAGAACAGGTTCAGGACGAGCGCCCGCTCCCGGGCCCGCACCAGGCGCAGGGTGGCGCGGACGATCAGCCCGGCCTGCCCGCCGCCGCCGAGCACGGCCTCGAACAGCTCGCGGTTGGTGCTCGCCGAGGCGGTCACCAGCTCGCCGGTGCCGGTGACGACGTCCACCGACTCGACCGTGTCCACCTGGAATCCGTGGCGCTGCACACCTCCGCCGATGCCGCCGACGCTCAGCGTGCCGCCCACCGACAGGTGCAGGTAGTCCGTCAGGCAGGGCGGCATCCAGCCCTGGGCGAGCGCGGCGTCCGTCAGCTGCGCCCAGGTGACGCCGGCCTCCACGACGGCGCGACCGGGGGTGATCCGGATGATCCGGTCCAGTCCGCGGGAGTCGATCGCCACGCCGCCGCGCACACCGGCCTGGCCGTAGCTGGAGTGCGACTCCAGCTCCGTCGTCTCGCCGGTGCCGCTCTGGCCGTTCATCGCGACCGGGATGCGGTGACGGCGGGCGAAGCCGACCAGGGTGGCGACGTCGCGCACGGAGCCCGGCCGCAGCACGGCGCGCGGGGCGGCGGTCACCAGGTGTCCGAAGTCCCCGTCGAACCGGGCCAGGGTGGCGGCGTCGGCGACCAGGGTGCCGTCCAGCCGCGGCAGCGCCGCGAGGGTGTCGGTGCCGGAGGCGGCGTCGGCGCCGGCCGCGGTGGCCTCGGCATCGGGGGAGGTGTCCGGGGAGGTGTCCGCGGCGGGAGCTACGGCCCAGGAGCGGCTCACCGTGTTCCAGCCGACGACGGTGGCCGCCGCACCGACGATCACGCTGCGGCGGGGCAGAGCTGACTTGCTCATTCCAGATTTCTCCGATCAATCGTCATATGAGCAGTGTTGTATCGCAGTCGGTACGCCCACGTGCAACAGTCGCGGGCGGAACGGTTCGGTGACGGCCGGTCGGACGGTGAAAGTCGTCCGGAGTGCGGAGAGTGGTCTACACCACATAGGGGGTCGGGGGTAGGGATCCGGACACCCGTCGGACCCGTCCGACGTGCCCGCGACCAGGGCGGACGGCCGTCAGGAGCGGTTCGGGAGCGGGTGTCCGGTGGCCGGAAACCCGGTTGTCCGGCACCGGTGCCCCGGGGGAGAGTGGAGGTGTCGGGATCAAGGAACGGCAGGAACGGCAAGGAACGGATCCCGACGACCGAGGGCGAGCTGGGCCTGGGAGAGCCCAAGGGCCTGTAAAGCCCCCGCTTCGGCTGTGATGGTTCGAATCCATCCTCGCCCACCCTCGGACCGCGGCGGCACCCCTGCCGCAGCCTGTTCGCCCGGGTCCGTCCCACCCGGGCGAACAGGTGCCCGGATAGGCTCGGGCCCATGTTCGTCCTGGAACTCACGTACACCGTGCCGCTCGACCGGATCGACGCCCGCCTGCCCGACCACGTGGACTGGCTGAACCGCCACTACGCGGACGGGACCTTCCTGGCCTCCGGGCGCAAGGTTCCGCGCGACGGCGGCGTCATCCTCGCCGTGGGCGAGGACCGGGCGGCGATCGAGGCGCTCGTCCGCACCGACCCGTTCGCCGTCGAGGGTCTGGCGACCTACACCGTCACGGAGTTCCTCGCCACCGTCGTCGCCCCCGTCCTGGAACCCCACCGGCAGCAGCTGCCCGGCTGAGGCAGCGGCCCCGGCTCCGCCCGTACGGCGTCGGTCGTCCGTCCGCGCGGCATCGTCCGGGTGTCGGTGCGGCGCCCGCGCGGTGTCGGCGGGGAAACGGCGGGGTGCCTCGCCGCCCCGGTTCGGAGACCGGTCGTGCACTGGCTACGATCGGTGAGCACGGGGCACAGAAGCGCCGGGCCGCGGGCCGGGCGCACGGCGAGACATTCCAGTGGGAGAAGACGATGGCACACGCACGGGCCGGTCAGCCGGCGCAGGCGGGCGACCTGGTGGACGTCGCGAGGCTGGTGACGGCCTACTACACGCTTCACCCGGACCCGGAGGAGCCGGGCCAGCGGGTCGCGTTCGGCACCTCGGGCCACCGCGGCTCCTCCCTGGACGCGGCCTTCAACGAGGACCACATCGCCGCCACCACCCAGGCGATCTGCGAGTACCGGGCGATCGAGGGCATCACCGGTCCGCTGTACCTCGGCGCCGACACCCACGCGCTGTCCGAGCCGGCCGCCGCCACCGCCGTCGAGGTGCTGGCCGCCAACGGCGTGACCGTCCTGCTGGACAGCGCCGACGGCTACACCCCGACCCCCGCCGTCTCGCACGCGATCCTCGCCCACAACCGCCGCAGCCCGCAGTCGCTCGCGGACGGCATCGTCGTCACCCCGTCCCACAACCCGCCCCGCGACGGCGGCTTCAAGTACAACCCGCCCAGCGGCGGCCCGGCCGGCTCCTTGGCCACCGGCTGGATCCAGGACCGCGCCAACGCCCTGATCCGCGAGGGCCTGCGCGGCGTCAAGCGGGTCCCGTACGCGCGCGCCCTGGCCGCGGCGACCACCGGCCGCCACGACTACCTCACCTCCTACACCGAGGACCTCGCCTCCGTCCTCGACCTGGACGCGATCCGCGCGGCCGGCCTGCGGATCGGCGCCGACCCGCTCGGCGGTGCCTCCGTCGCCTACTGGGGCCAGATCGCCGAGACCCACCGCCTCGACCTGACCGTGGTCAACCCGGTCACCGACCCGACCTGGCGCTTCATGACGCTGGACTGGGACGGCAAGATCCGGATGGACTGCTCCTCGCCCGCCGCGATGGCCTCGCTGATCGCCCGCCGCGACGAGTACGACATCGCCACCGGCAACGACGCCGACGCCGACCGGCACGGCATCGTCACCCCGGACGGCGGCCTGATGAACCCGAACCACTACCTCGCGGTCGCCGTCGACTACCTCTACCGCCACCGTGCCGACTGGCCGGCCGACGCCGCCGTGGGCAAGACACTGGTGTCCTCCTCGATGCTCGACCGGGTCGCCGCCGACCTGAAGCGCCAGCTGGTCGAGGTCCCGGTGGGCTTCAAGTGGTTCGTCGAGGGCCTGCTGGAGGGCTCGATCGCCTTCGGCGGCGAGGAGTCGGCCGGCGCGTCCTTCCTGCGGCGCGACGGCGGGGTGTGGACGACGGACAAGGACGGCATCCTGCTCGCCCTGCTGGCCGCCGAGATCACCGCCGTCACCGGCCGCACCCCCAGCCAGTACTACCGCGACCTGACGGACCGCTTCGGCGCCCCCGCCTACGCCCGGGTGGACGCCCCGGCCGACCGCGACCAGAAGGCGCTGCTCTCCCGCCTGTCGGCCGAGCAGGTCAAGGCCGGCGACCTCGCGGGCGAGCCGGTCACCGCCGTGCTCACCGAGGCCCCGGGCAACGGCGCGGCCATCGGCGGCATCAAGGTGTGCACCGAGAACGCCTGGTTCGCCGCCCGCCCGTCCGGGACCGAGGACGTGTACAAGATCTACGCGGAGTCCTTCCAGGGGCCCGAGCACCTCGCCCGGGTCCAGGAGGAGGCGCGCGAGCTGGTCAACGAGGTGCTGGCGGGGTCGGCGTCCGCCTGACGGCCTGAAGGCCTGCCGCCCGGCGCGGGGTCGTGCCGAGTCGTGCCGAGTGCCGAGTGCCGAGTGCCGAGTCGTGCCGAGGCCCGGTGGGGTGCACCCACCGGGCCTCGGCACGCGGTTCAGCCGGTCGGGACGAGCGCGGTCCCGACCGGCTGCCGGACGACGCGCCCGGCGTCCAGCTCCAGGTGCCCGCCGGAGAACCGCCCGCGCAGCCGGCGGTCGTGGCTGACGACCACCACCGTGCCCCGGAACTCCGCCAAGGCCGCTTCCAACTCCTCCACCAGGCCGGGCCGGTGGTGTGCAATCGGCTTTCCGGCCGGGGTGCTTGCCCCGCTTCAGCGGATGTCCGGGGCGGCCACGAACCACAGGGTGATCGGGGAGTCCAGCGGGACCACCGTGCCCGCGGCCGGATCGGTGCGGAGCGCCTGGCCCACGGGGTGGTCGCGGTCGGGGGTGGCGGAGGAGGTGACCTTGGTGAAATCGAGGTCCCGCAGCACCTGTTCGGCGTCGCCGCGGGTGCGGCCGGCGACGGCGGGAACCGGTGCCCGGCCGTCGGAGACCCGCAGGACGACGGTGCCACCCACCGGTACCTCGGTGCCGGCGGACGGTTCGCTGCCGAGAACCTGGCGTGCGGGCACCCGGCCGATGGCGACGACGGTGGTGGTGGAGCGCAGGCCGAGGCCGTTGAGCTCGGCCTCGGCGGTGGTCCGGTCGAGTCCGGCCAGGGCCGGGACCGCGACCGTCCGGGGCGGGGTGGTGACGGACGTGGTGGGGGGAGGGGACGGCCGGGTGGAGGTGGAGGAGGGCTTGGCGGAGGTGCCGGTGGAGGGCTTCACCTTCCCGCCGCCGCCACTGTTGCCGCCGGTGCCGGGGCGCCCGCCCGCCGGGCTCGTCGGGGCGATCGGTGGCGGGCTGAGCAGCGCGGGTCCGGCACCCGTACCGGGCCCCGCTGTGGCGGTGTCACCGCTCCGGCCGAGACCGAGGACCACGACGACCGCCACCAGTACCGCCACGAGCGCCACCAGTACGGCGATCAGCAGCGGTCCGCAGCCGCCTCCGGTCCGGCCGTCCGGCCGCCCGGGCCGCTGCGGCCGCCCCGTCGACGGCGGGAGACCGGGCGAGGGCCGCCCGCCGCCGTTCCCCCCGCCCCCACGGCCCCGTCCGTTGCCGCGATCGAGGTCGACGTCGAGCTGCCCGGGCACGTCCACCGCGAACGCCGCGCAGGCCGCGCCCTGGTGGGCCGAGGTCGCGGCGACCCGGAGGGCGACACCGAACCGCGAGGGCAGCGCGCCCTGCGCCTGGCCCACCGTGTCGGCCCCCGGCACGCCGAACCGGGAGGCGATGTCGAGGCCCGGTCCGGCCAGGTCCAGGGGCACGGTGTACCGCAGCTCGACCCGGCGGGTCGCCCCGGAGGCGAGCGGCGCCTCGGCCGACCGCCGGTCGAAGTCCAGCCGCCCGCGCACGGGTTCGACCGGTTCCAGGTGGAAGCCGGTGGCCCGGGGCCCGGCGTTGCACACGAGCAGGTCCACCAGCACCGTGCCACCGGCGATGCCGAACCGGCGCTCCGGCTCGCACCAGGCCCGCACCCCGGCGTCCGCGCCGGCCCGCAGATCGGTGCCGCAGTACTCGCCCGGGCAGTAGACGCCGAGCCGTTCGGCCCCGTCCGTCCGAGTACCGCACAGTTCGCAGTACAGCGCCATGGTCCCCCCTCGGTCCCGGCCCGCCCCGGAGGTACCCGGCCCGCCGCGAGGGGAACCTCCGCCGCGCGGACCGGGACCGGCCCGTGACCGGTCGACCGCGCACCCGTCATCGTCCGTTCGAGGGTTCTCGGTGGCCCGGCGCGATGCCCGGTGGCAATAATTGGGAAAGTTTCCTAACCAAATCTCTTGACCGTGCATCCTCACGCCGGGATTCTGTACGTCACCCTCCCCGAGGGTCCGTCCGTCCCAGGAGCCCCACCTCCGCCGCCTTCCCCCTCCGCTGCTCTCCGGCGATCTCCCCCGACCGCGAGGAGTCATGTGAACAGGCCCACCCGTCGCACCGTCCTCGGCGCCGCGCTCTCCGCCGTCACCGCCGCCGGACTCCCCCGAACCGCCGCCGCAGCCGCCGCCCCGGCCGCCGCCCTGAGCGTCTCCAGTTGGCAGCAGCGCTGGGCGCCGTCCGCCGCCGCCGACGGGCTCGCCGCCTTCGAGACGGTCGAGGACGACCGCGCCGGCTCCCACCCCGCCGGCCACCCGCACATCCGGGCGGAGAACGACACCTACCGCTGGACCATGCACACGGTCGACCGGGACTCCGCCACCGACCGGCAGCGGCACGAGGTCACCGGCATGCGCAGCCCGGCCGGCGGGGCCTTCCTGGAGTGGAAGGCCGGCCAGACCTGGCGCACCACCTACTCCCTGTACATCCCGTCCACGCTGAAGGCCACCACCACCTTCACCCACATCATGCAGATGAAGCAGCCCGGCAACGGCACCTCGCCGATCGTGGTCCAGTCGTTGCGCCGGGTCGCCGGCGAGCAGACCATCGAACTCCAACTCCCCATCAGCAACGTCCTGGTGGGGCGGACCGGCCTGGATCCGCTGCACGACCGCTGGGTGGACGTGGACTTCCGGATCACGGTCGGCGACGGCTCCTCCGGGGCGGTCCGCTGGATCCTCCGCTCCGCCGGCGCCACCGTCGTCGACCTTGAGCGGACCGGCGTCGACACCTTCCTCGCCGACCGGGTGCGGCCCAAGTGGGGCATCTACCGCTCCCTCGGTGACACCTCCGGCTCGCTCCAGGACTGCTACCTGCTGACCAGGGCGATGCGCGGCTACCAGCTGGTGTCCGGCTCCTCCGGGGTCTACCGGGCCGACGAGGCCCGGGTCCCGCAGGGCACCCTCGACACCGACCACACCGGCCACAGCGGCACCGGCTACGTCAATCTCGCCAACGCGCCCGGGAGTTACGCCGAGTGGACGGTCCGGGCGGCGGCCGCCTCGACGGCCTCGCTGGAGCTGCGCTACGCCAACGGCACCACCGCCGACCGCCCGATGGACATCTCCGTCAACGGCACCAGGATCGCCGCCGCGCGGCCGTTCCCCCCGACCGCCGACTGGGACACCTGGACCACCAGCACCCTGCCCGTGTCGCTGAAGTCGGGGGCCAACACCGTCCGGTTCACCTCGACCACCGCCGACGGCGGCCCCAACCTCGACCGGATCACCGTCCGCTGACCCCCAGGAGGAGCACATGCGTCCGACAACCGCCGGCGGCGTGGGTCTCGCCGTCGCCGCACTGATCATCGGGACCCTGGCCGTCCCCCCGGCCCAGGCCCTCACCGCATCCGCCGCCACCGGAACGGGCCCGGCCGCTCCCGCCGCGAGCACCGACTACCAGGCCGAGTCCGCCGTCGTCGTCCAGGGCACCGTGGCCACCAACCACACGGGGTACACCGGCACCGGCTTCGTCGACTACACCAACGTCGCCGGCTCCTACGTCGAGTTCGCCGTCGCGGCCGGCTCGGCCGGCACCGCCTCGCTGGCCTTCCGCTACGCCAACGGCACCGCCACCGACCGGCCGATGGACATCGCCGTCAACGGCACCGTGGTCGCCGCAGGCGTCTCCTTCCCGGCCACCGCGGACTGGAACACCTGGGCCGACCGGACGCTGAACGCGCAGCTCCGGGCCGGGACCAACACCGTGCGCGCCACCGCGACCACCGCCAACGGCGGCCCCAACCTGGACCGGCTCACCGTCGCCGCCACCGCCGACACCACCGCGCCGAGCCGCCCGGGCCAGCCGTCCTGCACCGCCATCGGTCCCAACGGCCTGACCCTCGGCTGGCCGGCCGCCACCGACAACGTCGGCGTCACCGCGTACGACGTCTACGAGCACGGCAACAAGCTCGCCGAGACGCCCGGCGACACCACCACCAAGGTGCTCACCGGCCTCACCCCCGCCACCACGTACAACCTCAGCGTGATCGCCCGGGACGCGGCCGGCAATGCCTCCCCGGCCAGCGTCGCCGTGGACTGCACCACCACCGCCGGCACCGACCCGGCGCCGAGCGCGCCCGGCGCCCCCACCGTCTCCGGCGTCACCGCCACCTCCGCCGAGCTCGCCTGGGGGGCCGCCACCGACGACAAGGGCGTGGTGGCATACGAGGTCCGCAGCGGCGCCGCCGTGCTGGCCACCGTCACCGGCACCCCGCCGGCCACCGGCACCACCGTCACCGGCCTGGCCTGCGACGCGCCGTTCACCCTGACCGTGGTCGCCAAGGACGCCGCCGGCGGCGTCTCCCCGGCCTCCGCCCCGGTCTCCTTCACCACCGGTGCCTGTCCGGCCGACGGCGGCGTCCCCGGCTCGCCGACCACCCTCAGCAGCGGCTGGACCGTGCCCTGGGGCGTCTTCTGGATGCCGGACGGCGCCGGCGCGCTGGTCACCGAGCGGGACAGCTTCAAGGTGTTCAAGCAGGCCAAGAGCGGCACCAGGACGGAGATCGGCGCCGTCCCCAACACCGTCACCACCGACGGCGAGGGCGGCCTGCTCGGCGTGGCCGTCGACCCCAACTGGTCCACCAACCACTACGTGTACTTCATGCACACCGCCGCCGAGGGCAACCGGATCGCCCGCATGACGTACAACGGCAGCACCCTATCCGGCTACACGGTCCTGCTCCAGGGCATCAAGAAGAACCGCTACCACAACGGCGGCAGGCTGGCCTTCGGCCCGGACGGCTACCTCTACGCCAGCACCGGCGACGGGCAGACGCCGAACCTCGCCCAGGACAAGAACTCCCTCAACGGGAAGATCCTGCGGATGACCACCGCGGGCAAGCCCGCCCCCGGCAACCCGTTCAACAACTACGTCTACAGCCTCGGCCACCGCAATCCGCAGGGCCTCGCCTTCGACCGCAACGGACGGCTCTGGGAGGCCGAGTTCGGCGACTCCAAGTACGACGAGCTCAACCTGGTCAAGCCCGGTGCCAACTACGGCTGGCCGACCTGCGAGGGCACCTGCTCCACCTCCGGCATGACCAACCCCAAGGCCACCTGGCCGGTCAACGTCGCCTCCCCGAGCGGCATCGCCATCGTGCGCAACGTCGTCTACATGGCGGCCCTGCGCGGCACCCGGATGTACCGCATCCCGATCAACGGCGACAGCGAGTCGGTCGGCACCGCGACCTCCTACTACGTCGGCACCTACGGCCGGCTGCGCACCGTCACCAAGGTCCCCGGCGCCGACCAGCTCTGGCTGACCACCACCAACGCGGACAACAACGGCAACCAGCCGGACGGCTCCGACAAGATCCTCAAGATCACCATCGGCTGACCCGCCCCGCCCCGCCCCGCCCCGACCCGCCCCGACCCGGGCCCGCACCGCTCGGCCGGTGCGGGCCCGGCGGCGCGGTCCACTCCTGGTCCCGTGACCCCTGTGACCGTTCCCGACCACCTTCGGGGCACAAGGACGCTCGCGTACGGTTCTGGGGCGATTAGCCGTCATCGGCTGTTGCCTGGACCGCAATTGTTCATCCACCGGACGGCCGTCGGCCGGTCGGACGCCGAGATCCTCTACGGCATGCGAGTGCTGAGAAGATCGACGATCGCCGTTCTGGTGGCCCTGGCACTGGTCTGCGGACTGGTCCAGGCCGCCGGAGCGGCCGCCGCCGGCGGACGCCGGGCGGCCGTACTACCAGGGCCGGTGGCCACCGACCCCTTGCCACCGGGGCAGGTGTCCGGGCAGGCGAAGGCGGGGCCGGAGAGCGGCCGGACCCAGGAGATGGAACCGGAGTCCGGGCCGCTCCACGAGCAGGCCGAACGGATCCGGGCCGCGCTGGCCGAACGGCAGGCGCCACCGCCCGAGGTACCCGGACCGCCTTCGCCCGACGACACGGCGGGCGCCGCCGGGGTCGTCGGACAGCCGCAGAAGGCCGAGCCGGCGTCGCCGCGGAGCGCCCCGCAGGACGCCACCGCCGCCACGGCGGTCACCGCCGCTTCGGCGCCCGGGTCGGCGCGCACCACCGTCGGTGACGCCGTCCACCGCGGGCCGAGTGCCGAGGGGGCAGCGGCCGAGGGGGATTCGGCCGACGCGTCCGGCGGCGTGGTCCGGGCGGCGGCCACCTACGGCGCCACCTACGACCCGGCACCCTCGTTCGTCGAGAACCCGCGCTACGACAACCCGGGCCGCCAGATGGTGCGGGTCACCAACACCGGGAACACCGCCTGGGCGGCCGGAACGGTGAGCCTCGGCTACCACCTGCGCCGGAGCGACGGCGCGATCTACAACGACAACGGCACCGGCACCGTCATCAACGCGACGGTGCCACCCGGCTACTACGTGGACGTCAACGCGATCTTCCAGACGCTGCCGGCCGGTTCGTTCGTCCTCAACTGGGACCTGCGGACGCTGAACGGCGGCGGCAGCGGCTTCTACTCCGCGCAGGGCGTACCCGCCTCGCGCGCCGTGGGCATCAACGTCCCGCACTACGCGCCGACCGGGTACGTGTACGGCCCGGAGTACAACGCGACGGTCGACAGCCTCGCCCCCAACCTGATCTTCAACGTGGGTGCGGACCGCACCCAGAACAACTACACCGAGTTCCAGGTCTGCCCCGACACCTCACTGTCCGGCTGCTGGAGTTCCGGGCAGAACCCGCTTCCCATGAACGGCTTCTCCGCGGCCGCCGTGCTCCAGCCGCCGGCCGGGGTACTGTCCTGGAACCGGACGTACTACTGGCGGGCCCGGGTCACCGACGCGAGCTACCCGAACACGCCGTGGTCGAACCTCTCGCCGTTCACCACCGTGGTCACCGCCGCCCCGGACACCCACCTCGGCCCGGGCCAGGCCGACCCGGCCGGGGTCGACCTCTACCAGGGCAACTTCAGCCACACGGACACCGACTTCACCCTGCCCGTGGACGGTGCCGTGGTCACCGTGGCCAGGACCTACAACAGTGCCAGTACGACGCCCGGTGTCTTCGGCCCCGGCTGGTCCTCGTTGCTGGACGTGCGCCAGGACGTGTCCGCGGACGGCTTCCTGACGGTCACCTACTCCAGCGGCCGCCGGATCCGTTACGGCCGCAACCCCGACGGCACCTACGTACCGGCCTACGGGCAGTCCGACGAGGCCCGCTACGCCAAGCCCGGTGCGGTGGGACTGGCCGACGGCACGGTCTACTTGTTCAACCCGGACGGCACCCTGCACAGCATCACCGGTCCCGGCGGCCAGGTGAGCAACCTCAACTACACCGCGGGCCGCCTGAGCCGGATCGACCTGGGCGTCTCCCGTGCCCTCTACGCCACCTGGGACGGCAACGGCCGGCTCGCCGCGCTCTCCACCAACGGCGGAACGCCGCAGCGGCTGCCCGGCGTGCAGACCTGGACGTACGGCTACAACGGCCAGGGTGCGCTGACCTCCGCCTGCAACCCGCGCTGGGACGTGTCCGCGTGCAGCACCTACGCGTACGGCGGGCCGGGGCAGCGGCTGAGCACCATCACCCCGCCGAACGGGGCGGCCGAGACCGTCACGCTCGGCTACGACCCGGTCGACGGCCGGGTGACCACCGTCGCGCTCCCCAACGCCTCCGGCCCCGGCGGCGACACCTGGTCCTACACCAAGCGCGATCCGGTGCAGAGCAACGCGGCGTTCACGGTCCACGTGTCCGCGCCGACCGGGCTCACCACCGACTACCAGTTCGGCCCGCGCGGCGAGCTGTGGAACCGCTGGACCGGCACGCCCACGCCCCAGACCAACAACACCCGCACCTGGACGTACGACCGGGCCGGCCGGGTCGAGTCCCTGACGGACGAGAACGGCAACATCACCGAGTACTACCATGACGGCTGGGGCAATCTGCACACCGTCAACCAGGCGCGCGACGGGCAGAACCTGGTCAGCACCAGCTACCACTACTTCACCGGCGCCGGCACCACGTACGACCTCGACGACCCCCGGACGGGCAGGATCGTCGAGATCGTGGACCCGAACTTCCACCGGACCACGATGGCCTACAACGGTCACGGCGACCTGACCGCCGTCACCGCGCCCCCCACCGCCGCCGCCCCGGGCGGGGCCCGGACGACCTACGAGTACACCTGCGACACCGGCGGGGGCTGGAACCCCAACGCCGCCCCGGTCACCGTCAACGACCCGGCGGGCGGCGGCGGCAGGCAGCCCTGCGGCATGCTCGCCGCGACCACCGACCCCGACGGACGCACCACCCGCTACGGGTACGACTCCTTCGGCGAGCAGACCAGGATCACCACACCCGCCGGTGAGATCACCGACCTGTTCCACGACGGCCTCGGCCACCTCACCCGCAAGACCGTGACGCAGCCCGACGGCTCGCCCGCGGCGGAGACGACCTACGTCTACGACGGCGCCGGCCATCTCGTCACCCAGACCGACCCGGCGGTGAAGAACGAGATCACCGGGGTGGTCCACCAGCGCAGGACCGTCAACACCTACGACGCCAACGGCAACCTCAAGAGCGCCACGGTCTCCGACACCACGCCCTCGGCGAACGGCGGCGACGCCCCCCGCACCACGGCGTACGACTACGACACCCGCGGCCGGCAGACCGCCGTCCGGGTGAACGGCACGGGCACCGGGACCAAGACGTACGACGGCCTCGGCAACGTCGTCCGCAGCACCGACGGCAACGGCAACGTCTACACCTACACCTACCACCAGCGGACCGGCTGGCTGCTGGGCATCGCCATGCCCACCTTCGCCGACGACCCGGCGTCCCCCGGGACCACGCGCCAGGTCCAGCTGGTCGCCTACACCTACGACAACGCCGGGCGGGTCGCCACCAGCCAGGACGCGATGGCCGCCCGCGTCGCGTACACCTACTCCCCGGACAACCTCAAGCTCACCGAGACCTTCACGGACTACCGGGACACCCCCGCCTCACCCGCCCGGGACCTCGTCCTGCACAGCTACACCTACGACCTGGCCGGGAACGTCCTGACCGACCTGGCCGGGGGCTCACGCACCACCACCCACACCTACGACGCCGACAACGCGCTGCTCAGCAGCACCCTCGACCCGGCCGGGCTCAAGCGGACCACCACCCACACCTACGACCCGGCCGGACTGCGGCTCACCAGCACGCTGTCCGACGGAGTCCGCACCGAGACCAGCGTCGACCAGTACGACCCGGTCGGCCGCCAGGTCCGTCGCACCGTCCGCAACGACGCCACCGCCGACCTGGTGACCGCCTACACCCGGGACGCCCGCGGCCAGCCGCTCACCGTCACCGACCCGCGCGGCATGCCGACGGCCGGCTCCACCCCGGACCCGGCGTTCACCACCACCCAGCGCTACGACGCCCTCGGCCGCCTGGCCGCGACCACCGGCCCGCAGGTGAAGGCGGAGGACGGCACCGGCGCCGCGCCCACCACCGTCGCACCGACCGACGCGCGCGGCTACAACACCTTCGGGGAACTCACCGACGTCCGCGACGCGCGCGGCCAGGTGACCCGGACCGTGTTCGACAACCGCGGCCGCCGGGTCGAGCTCGTCCACCCCACCTCCACCGAACCCAACGGCAATGTCGTCACCCCCAGAGAGAAATGGGCGTACGACAACAACGACAACGTCGTCGCCCGCACCGACCTGCTCGGGCAGACCACCGACATCACCTACGACGGGCGCAACCGCCCGGTCAAGGTGACCGCGCCGGCGGCCACCGCCGGCGGCACCCGGGGGGTCACCCGCTACGCCTGGAACGACGAGGGCAAACTGCTCTCCGAGATCGGCCCCACCGGCGCGCAGACCCTGCGCACCTACGACGGCATGGGCCGGGTCAGCACCCTCGTCACCGTCGAGCGCTACGTCCAGGGCCCGGGCGGCGCCCAGCAGTTCACCACCACCTACCGGTACAACCCGTTCGGCGACCTGCTGACGGAGTCCTCGAACGGCACCGGCGTCATCCGCAACTACAACGCGGCCGGGGAGATGGTCAACCGGACCGTCATCGGGCGCGCCACCACGGCCTACCACTACGATGTGGCCGGCCGGGTCGACCGGGTCACCGACGAGCTCGGGCGCCGCACCGACGTGACCTACGACCTCGCGGGCCGGGAGATCCGCCGCACGGTCGCCGACGACAACGGCGTCACCCTCTCCACCACCGCCTGGACCAACGACCGGGCCGGTCTGCGGACGGGCGTCACCGACCCGAACGGCAACACCTGGCAGGCCGCCTACGACGCCCTCGGCCGGGCCGAGAAGCTCACCGACCCGGTGCCCACCGACGCCGACGGGAACACCCTGGCCGCGCCGGTCACCACCTTCGGCTACGACGCCGCGGGCAACCGCACCCGGCTGACCGACGGCAACGGCAACGCGACCTACACCACCTACAACGCCTGGAACCTGCCCTCGGTCCGGACCGCGCCCGCCACCACCGCCCACCCGGCGGCGGCCGACCGGACCTGGCGGACCAGCTACAACGCGACCGGCGCGCCGGTGGCCACCACCGCCCCGGGCGGCGTCGCCACGGCCTCCGGCTACGACCTGCTCGGCCGGCTCACCGCCACCACCGGCAGCGGCGCCGAGGCGACCACCCAGGGCCGGCACTTCGGCTACGACCAGGCCGGCCGGCTGACCTCGATCGACGCGATCTACGGCACCGAGAACTTCGTCTACAACGACCGCGGCCTGCTCCTCGCCTACAGCCACCCGAGCTTCGCCGGGGACGGCGACGCCGTCTACGTCAACCAGTACGACGCGCTCGGCCGGACGACCGTCCGGTCCGGCGTCGCCGGCACCACCACCTTCGGCTACGACAACGCGGGCGCGGTGACCACCGCGACCGACTCGCTGACCGGCACCACCCGCAGCTACGGCTACGACCAGGCCGGCCGGATGACCGGCCAGACCGACACCACGGCCACCGGCACCGTCGCCACCCGCTACAGCTTCGGCTACGACGGGCTGGACCGCCCGCTCACCGAGTCGGCCTTCGACGCGGCCGGCAACCAGACCGGCCGGATCACCTACGGCTGGGACGCCAACGGCAACCTGACCAGTACCAGCGGCAGCGGAAAGCTGGTCGGACAGTCGAACCGGAGCTACCGCTACGACGCCGCCAACCGGCTGATCAGCACGACCGAACAGGACACCCGGACCGACTACGGCTGGGACGCCGCGGGCAACCGCACCTCGGCGACCGTCTCCACCCTGGTCGGCGGGGTCCGGACCGACCCCGTCACCACGACCGCCCAGTACGACCAGCGCAACCGCCTGATCCGCACCGACAGCCCGCAGACCGCCGCCTCCTACCAGTGGCAGCCGCGCGGCACCCTCGCCGCGGTGACCACCGAGTCCCTGCCCGAGGGCGACCCGGTCACCGTCCGCACCAAGTCCGACGCCTTCGACCAGCTGGTCGACGACGGCGGCACGGCCAACACCTACGACGCGCTCGGCCGGATGGTCCTCAGCAACGGCAGGAACGTCGAGTACGACGGACTGGGCGCCGAGCCCGTCTCCGACGGGCAGTGGCTCTACGCCCGTGACCTGGCGGAACGCCCGACCGGCGCCAAGTCCCTGGCCGGGCAGACGTCCTCGCTGCTCACCAATGTGCACGGTGACGTGATCGGCGCCGCCGACCCCGGCAACGGCGCCACCCGGGGGACCCGCAGTTACGGGGCGTTCGGCGAGCCGCGCGCCGGCACCGCCGGGCTCAGCCCGCTCGGCTTCCAGGGCGGCTGGACCGCGCCCTCCGGCAAGGTCGGCGCCCGGTCGCGCTGGTACGACCCCACCACCGGCGGCTTCACCGCCCAGGACAGCGCACCGGGCCCGGTCTCCGACGCCGCCTCCGCCAACCTCTACGGCTACGGCGCGGCCAACCCCACCAGCCGGGTCGACCCGGACGGGCACTTCTCGATCGGCGTCATCGGGAGCACCTTCAGCGAGATCGTCGCCGGGCTGGGCGACGTCGCGGCGGCCGGCGCCGAGATCATCGCCGGGGCGGCCCCCGAGGTCGCCGAGGCGATCGGCGCGGGCCTGCTGGAGGCCGGGGTCGACGTCGCGGCCGGGGTGGCCTGTGTGATCGGCTGCCTGGAACTGCTGATCGTCGGCGTGGTCGTGGTGGTCGTCGTCGCCGGCGTCTACTACACGATGCAGGTCAGCGCCGACGGCTCGCTCGACCCGACCTCGACCGGGAGCCCCGAGACGGCCCCGATCGCGGTCGACCCGATCACCTCCGAACCCGTCGGCATCGACGCGCCCGTCGGCGACCCGGTCCGGGCACCCACACCGGAGGCCGGCCCACCGCTCCCGCCGCACGGCCCGCCCACCCCGCCGGAGGTCCGCCGGCCGGTGGCCACGTCGACGACCAGCACCAACAGCTGGTCCGAGACCAGTAGCTGGTACGACGAGACGTACCTCTACAACCGCACCGACAACTACGTCCGGACCACCACCACGTACTACCTCGACGGTGTCCAGACCGGCCAGCCGTCGGTCCGCACCGACCACAGCTGGGTGCTCACCTGGCAACTGCTGATCGACACGTCCAACCCGGTCGTGATCGAGACCCCGGTCCCGGGCGAGGCCCAGAAGCCCGTCGACGGTCAGGGCACCGCCCGCCCCGACGGCACCTGCGGCAGCGGAGGCTCCCCGACGGCCTGCGCCGGCGAGGAATCGGCACCTGTGCCGGACAGCGCGGGCAAGGGCGGCAAGGGCGGAGGCGGGGGGGCCGAGCCGGAGAGCTGCCTCCCGGATCCGGCGGACTTCGACTGGGACAAGGGATCGGCGACCGGCAAGAACCCGGCGCCCAACGCCAAGGCCGGGAAGGGCAAGAAGGACCAGAAGGACATCGAGACGATGAGCCGTGCCGGCCGCTCCCTGGCCAAGAAGCTGAAGGGAGGGAAGAACCCCAACGGATGGCCGAGTGCCTCGGGCCCGAAGACGAACCTCAACCCTCTCGCCGAGGCCCTGCTCGACCGGCTGCTCGGAGATCCGTCGGCCGTGGTGTCCGGCGGGCGTGGTCGGATCGACGGCGAGTGGACCGAGTGCTACGACTTGCAGATTCCGGACGGGCCGTTCGGGGCACGGTTCTCGATCGAAAGCGTCTTCGAGACCTTCCTGAACTTCTGAGGTGTCCGTGCTGACGCCGTTGAGAGGAGTACGCGTGTCCATCGAGCCCGCGCAGTGGCAGCTGGGCCCGGAGAGCCGGGTCATCGAATCGGAGGGTTCGGACCCCGACACCTGGATCGTCGAGTTCCGGGACCGGAGGATCGACGAGCGGGGCTCGGTGCTCGCGGTCATCCGCCCGGAGGAGGGCACCTGGGCCGACGCCGTGGTGAGTGTCCCCCCGGACGTGGACACCCTGCCGGTGGCGTTCGTCGTCTGGGCACTCGACGAGGCCAGGCGGCGGCTCGACCGCTGACCCGCGGCCCGTTCGCCGGGGCTGTCGCACACCTGCGGCAGCCCCGGCTCCGTACAGCCGGGACGACTCCGTCCGGGGGATCCCTTCGGACATGACGGTGCTCGCCGCCTCCCTCGGCCCTACTCTCGGAGCCCGGTGACGAGGAAGAGGGCCGCATGCGCAAGGTGACGTACTCGATGGGGATGTCGCTCGACGGTTACATCGTCGGGCCCGACGGCGGTTTCGACTGGTCCGGTCCCGACGAGGAGGTGTTCCGGCTCGCGCTCGACGAGATCCGGGGCGTGGACGTGCATCTGATGGGGCGGCGGCTGTACGAGACGATGCTGTACTGGGAGACCGCCGAGCAGGACCAGTCGCTCGACGAGACCGAGCGGGAGTGGACCGCGCTCTGGAACCCGCTGCCGAAGGTGGTGTTCTCCACCACGCTGTCGGAGGTGCGGGGCAACGCCCGGCTGGCCACCGGCACGGTCGCGGAGGAGATCGCCCGGCTGCGGGCCGAGCCGGGGGAGGGGGAGATCGCCATCGGCGGTGCGACCCTCGCGGCGGCGGTGGCCGCGGCGGGCCTGATCGACGAGTACCGGCCCCGGGTGCACCCGGTGCTGCTCGGCGGCGGCATTCCGTACTTCCCCCGGCACGAGCGCCGGGAGGACCTCGAACTCCTGGAGACCCGCACCTTCACCTCCAAGGTCGTCCACCTCCGCTACCGGGTGGTGCGCTAGCCGCGTCGTTCGAGCCGTTCCCCGGCCGTGCCGTGGCCGGTTCGGGCCACTGCCCGCGCGGGGGTGGGCGGCGCACTACGTTCCGGAGCAGGGAGGCCCGCCCGTCCGGGGGCGGGCGGCGGAGCGAGCGGGGAGCACGGCTGATGGCCGATCAGACGGTGGACGACCGGAACCTGTGGCGGTCGGTGTACCGCGAGGACGGTGGCTGGGGGCCGGACTCGCGGTTCCCGGGTCACACGAGCGCGGCCGCACCGGTCCTGGTGGCGCTCGAGGACGAACTGCTGTGCCTGCACCTCGGCGAGCCGTACGGGAAGGGCGAGCACGACGTCCTCGACCTGCGGTGGACCGGGATCGTCCCGGACGGGGCGCGGCGGCGGGCGGCGGAACTGGACGCGCTGAAGGAGCGGACGGCCGGGCAGGCCGGGCGGGCCGAGCCGGACGCCGGGATCGCGGCCGCCGAGGCGACGGTGGCGGAGGCGGTGACCTGGGCCCCGGACGCCGTCGTCGACACGGCGGTGCACTACGAGGGCGCCACCCGCGTCCGGTACGAGAACGCGGTGAGCACCGGGACCCCGGCGGCGGCCGTGCACAACGGCGCCGCCCACGTCCTGCTGACGGTGCGGGACGCCGAGGAACCGGACTCGCCGGTGCGGCTGGTGGAGCTCACCTACGGCCGGCCGCCGGGGGCCGGAGCGGACGCCGCCCGGGTGTGGCGGGAGGGCCGCGCGCTCCCCGTCCCGGGTGCCGAGGGGGCGGCCCTGGTCCCGTTCCGGGGCACGCTGCACGCCTTCGTCCCGGACGTCGAGGGCGGCGTCCACTGCGTCCGTGACGAGGCGTCGGGGCAGTGGCGGCGCCTGGAGGAGCCCGTCGAGGCGCTGGCGGGAGCGTCGTCCCTGGCCGCCGTCGTGCACCGGGACGGCGTCCACGTCCTCGCCGGGGACGGTACCGGCCGCCTGGCGCACGTGGTGTTCGACGGTACGGCCTGGACCGCACCCGTCGAGGTCGCGGACGCGGTCGCGGTCGGCGCGAACGTCGCGCTGGCCTCGTCGGACGGCGTCCTGCACGCCGTGTTCCCCGGTCGGGGCGGGCCGCGGCTGTTCCACACCGTGTTCGACGGCGGGGGCTGGACGCCGCCGGTCGCGGTCGAGGGGCACGACTCCCGGCACACCCCGGCCCTGCTCGCCCTCACCGACGGGCCCGAGGGGGACCGGCGGAGCGCGCTGCTGATGGTCCACCGGGGTGTGGACGACTTCGTGCCGCCCCCGCGCCCGGCCCCGCCCGCCGCGCCGTCGGTGACCGGTACCGGAGGCTGGGTCGTCGGCGCCACGGTGGAGGGTTACGGCAGCGGCCGCTGGTCGCGGGCCCGCGCCCACGTCGAGGCGGGTCCGGCGGAGTTCGACGACGACGGCCGGGCCACCAGGGGTGTCCTGGCCGAGGCGCTCGTCCGGGCCGAGTACTACTGGGGCTTCTGCTACCAGGCCGACACGGCCGGGATCGCCGGCCGCGCCGCCCTCTACGAGGTCGTCGCCGCACCGGACGGCGGCGAGCGCCTGGAGCACCGGAGCGACCAGGACCGGCACTTCACCGCCACCGCCGGCGCGGTCTCCCGTTCCACCCTGACCTGGACCGGCCTGGACCCCGGAACGTACGAGATCCGCTTCACCGGACGGCGCAGCGGCGGCTACTGGTCCGCCACCGGCACCGCGGGCACCGTCGGTGCGGACCTCGGCGACGCGGACCTCGCCGTCTCCACCGTTCGCGTCACCCTCTGACCCGCCGCCGGGGTCCGGGCGGCGCCCGCCCGGACCCCGGCTCTCAGGCCCGCCCCCGCAGGCCGTCCAGGACGGTGTCCGCGAGGCGTTCCGGCAGGTCCGGCTCGATCGGGCGGTGGCCGAGCAGGGCGCGGGTCTGGAGGGGGGAGCAGAGCAGTTCGAGGGCGAGGCCGGTGTCGGTGCCGGCGGGGAGTTCGCCGCGTGCGACGGCCCGGTCGACGATCGCGCCCGCCAGTTCCAGGCGGGACTGCCAGAAGCTCTCCCAGGTTTCGGCGAGGCCGGGGTCGTCGGAGCTCAGCGCGGCCGCCCGGGCGACCGCGCGGCCCGCCGGGGTGGCGAGGTAGCCGGCCAGTGCGCGGGCGAAAGCGGCCAGGTCCGTGCGCACGTCACCGGTGTCGGGGACGGGGATGCCCTCGCTGCTCCCGGCCAGCACGGCGTCCAGCACCAGCTTCTCCCGGGTGCCCCAACGCCGGTACACCGTGGTCTCGTTGACGCCGGCTCGGGCCGCCACCGCCGCGATGCCGAACCGGGCGACACCCTCTTCGGCCAGTACCTCCAGGGCGGCGGCCAGAACGGCCTGCCGGACCCGCGCGGCGCGGCCGCCCGGGCGGCGGCGGATCGGGTCCGCGTCTTCCTCGGTCATGTGTCGATCACCTCGGTCACCACCCTAACGCAAGACCACTTGCGTTAGGTGCTGTCCAGGCGCATAGTCGTTAACGCAAGTGTTCCGGCTTTAAGCGCAATGGGAGGAACCATGTCCTTCACCTGGCCCGTGGACCCGCAGGACCTGTTCGTCGAGCGCCACCCCCAGATGACCCTCGGTCTGCCCGCCGTGGAGGTGGACGCGGTCCGCGCCGCCGTCACCGAGATGTGGCCGGACCGGCCGGGCGGCTGGGTGTACGAATGGTCCGCCCTCGCCGCCCGCCACGCCGCGGCGGGCCGCCACCGCCTGGCCGCGCAGGCCTACGGCTGGGCCAAGTTCCCCGCCCTGGCCGACGGTCCGAAGCGCACCGCGCTCGCGCGCCAGGTCGAGCAGTACGTCCTCGCCGCCCCGGACTTCCCGGTGGAGTTCGAACGCCGCACGGTCGACGTCCCGTACCTCGGCGGTGAGGCCCGTCTGCCGGTCCACCTGATGGCGGCCCCCGGACTGCCCGCCGACGCACCGGTGGTCCTGGCCAGCGGCGGCGTGGACTCCTGGAAGACCGACCTGCACGGCATGTGGGAGGGGCTCGCGCTCACCCTGCCCGCCCGGCTGCTGCTGTTCGACCTCCCCGGCACCGGGGAGACCGCCCACCTGCCGATGACCCCGGACGGCGGGGCCGAGGTGATCGCCGGGCTGGTCGCCCTCGCCCGCACGATCGGCAACGGCAGGGTGGGCCACTTCGGCATCTCGATGGGCGGTCACTACTCCGCCCGGACGGGACTGACCGGCGCCGTCGACGCCGCCGTGGTGCTCGGCGGCCCGGTCGAGCGGTCCTTCGCCCCCGGGCGAGGCTTCGCCTTCGGCATGGACGGCATCGTCGGCAACGCCCTGGGCTTCGACGCGCTGCCGGGCACGGCCGAGCGGGAGGCGGCCTTCGCCGCCTTCGACCTGCGCGCACTGCTGGACCGGGACACCAACGGGCCGATGCTGGTGGTCAACGGTGCCGAGGACGTCCATGTGCCGGTCGAGGACACCCTGGTGTTCGAGGGGCGCCGGGACACCGGGGTCGTGCTGATCCCGGACACCGGCCACTGCGCCATCTCGCGCTTCGGCGAGGCGATGGCCGTGATCACCCCCTGGCTGGCGGACGCGCTGTCCCGCTGACGCGCGCCGCCTGCTCGCCGCCTGCTCGCGCCTGCTCGCCGCCGGGCCGGTGCTCCCGGGAGCGGTTGCGCGCAGGGGCGCGGCGACCTGCGGAGGCCGCCACGGCACCGTGGCGGCCTCCTGTGCTCGTTGGCCGGTCCGTCCGACCGGGGTCGGCGCGCCCCGGTCAGCCGATCCGGATCAGCCCGGCGCTCGCGGTGGCGGGCTGGAGGGCCGGGCCGCCGGCGTAGGCGGCGGTGTAGCCCAGGTTGAGCAGGACGGTGAGGACCGGGCAGGGGCCGCTGCAGGCGGCGGTGCCGTTGGCACCGGTGACGGCGGTGCAGACGGTGGTGGAGCCGACGGTGAAGGTGATCGTGGCGCCGGCCACCGGGAGGCCCGTGACGGTGTCGGTGAGGGTGGCCGACAGGTTGAGGTTGACGCTCAACTGGCCGGGGGCGATGGAGAGCAGCAGCGGCGCCGCCGTGAGCCGGGTGGTGTCCCGGGTGTAGGTGTAGCGGTCGGAGGCGGTGGCGGTGCTGGTGCCGGCCGGGGTGGTGACGGTGACGTCGACGGGTCCGGCGGCGCTCGCGGCGGGGGCGGTCGCGGTGATCCGGGTGTCGCTCTCGACGGAGAACGACGTGGCGGCGGTGGCGCCGAACGCGACGGCGGTGGCGCCGGTCAGGTGGGTGCCGGTGATGACGACGGCGGTACCGCCGGCGGCCGGGCCCTGGGCGGGTGCGATGCCGGTGACGGTGGGCGCCGGGTCCTGGTAGGTGTACCGCCCGGCGGGGACGGTGCGGCCGGAGGCGGTGAGCGTCACGTCCACGGCGCCGGCCGGGTGCGGCGGGACGGTGGCGGTGACGGTCGTGCTGTTGACCACCGTGACGCCGGTCGCCGGGGTGCCGCCGAAGTCGACGGCCCGGGTGCCGGCCAGGTGGGACCCGGTGATGGTGACGGTGGTGCCGCCCGCGCTCGGTCCGTGGTCGGGGGCGAGGGCGGTGACGGCCGGTGCGGCCGGGGCCGTCGCCAGCGCGAACGGGGTGTTCCCGACGGGGACGGTCGCGGTCACGGTGTTGGTGGCGGTGTCGATCACCGAGAGGGTGTTGCCACCGCCGTTGGTGACGTACACGGCGCCGCCGTCCGGGTCGGCCAGCACGGCGGTCGGGATCGAACCGACCGGCACGGTGGCGACGACGCTGACGCTCGCGGTGTCCAGGACCGACACCGTGTTGGCGTTCTCGTTGGCGATGTACGCGAGGTGTCCGTCCGGCGAGACGGTGACGCCCGCCGGGCCGCCGCCGACCGGGACGACCGCGCTGATGGTGTCGGTGGCGGTGTCGATCACGGAGAGGTTGTTGCTGTTGAAGTTGGAGACGTAGACGTGCGCCCCGTCGGGGGCGACCGCCAGCCCGCTCGGGGTCCTGGCATCGGGCCTGGCGACGGTCGCGGTGACGGTGTTGGTGGCGGTGTCGATCACCGACACCGAGCTGCCGACGAAGTTGGCGACGTAGGCGCGCCGGCCGTCCGGGGTGAGGCCGATCGCGAAGGGCTGGTTGCCCACCTGCACGGTGGCGGTGACGGTCCGGGTGGCGGTGTCGATCACGTCCACGCCGCCGATGCCGGGGCCGAGGAACCGGCCGACGTAGGCGTGCGCGCCGTCCGGGGCGAAGCTCACCGGTCCGGGGAGCCGGCCGACCGCGATGGTGCCGGAGACGGTGTTGGTGGCGGTGTCGATGACCGAGACGGAGTCCGAGCCGTTGTTGGCGACGTACGCCTGCGTGCCGTCGGGGGAGACCGTCACGCCCTCGGGGAAGCTGCCGACCGGGACGGTGGTGATGACCGTGCCGCTCGCCGGGTCGTAGGCGGTGACGGAGTTGCCGCGCAGGTTGGCGATGTAGACGGGCCGGACGGCGGATTCCGCGTGCGCCGTCACGGCCGGGAGGACGGCGCCGAGCGTGCCGAGCATCGCGGTGGCGACGGCCGCCGCCGTAGCTCGCCGCAGTCTTCGCCGTCGTCGCGGCCGACCCGTCCTGCTGTCGGGGACCAGTGCCATGTGCTCCACCTCTCCGCGGGATGCGAGCAGCCCGGCCGCGCGACCGGGCACAGACTCATCACGTTATCCGCAGAATTCCTGACCTTTTGTCGGATGAGAGATGGTGGACGGTTCTGCCCGTTCGTCGGTGGAATGCGATCGTTCGGGATCGCCGGTGCCGTACGGGGGCGCTTCCGGCGCTGCGCTCGGGCGTGGGTCCGTGGGTCCGACAGCACGCCCTACGGCCGGACGGCGCCCATGTAGGGCATGACGCCGATCGGGAGGACCTCGATGTTCTTGCCGGTCCGGGGGGCGTGGATCATCTTGCCGTCGCCGATGTAGACGCCCACGTGGTGCAGGTCGTTGTAGAAGAAGACCAGGTCGCCGGGCTGGAGGTCGCCCCGGGCGATCCGGGCGCCGACCTTCCACTGCTCCTGGGAGGTGCGGGGAAGGCTGACGTCGGCCGCGCGGTAGGCGGCGCCGGTGAGGCCGGAGCAGTCGAAGCTGCTGGGACCGGTCTTGCTCCAGCCGTAGGGCTTGCCGAGCTGGGCGTAGGCGAACTGCACGATGGCGGCGGCGCGCCCGCCGGCGGCCGGCGGGGCCGGGGTGTTCGCGGCCGGTGCCGGGGTGTTCGCGGCGGGGGTCTGCGGGGCCGGTGCCGGGGTGTTCGGGGCCGGTGTCTGCGGGGCGGCGGTGGCGCCCTTGCCCGAAGCCTCCTTCGCGGCGGCCTTGGCCCTGTCGGCGGCCTCCTTCTCGGCGGCCTTGGCGCGCTCGGCGGCAGCGGCCTGCTGGGCGGCGGCCCTGGCCCTGTCGGCCGCTTCCTGGGCGTTGATCCTGGCGCGGTCCTCGGCACTGAGCCTGTTGAGCAGCGCCTCGGACTGGGCGAGCTTGCTCTGGATCTGGGTCTTCTGGGCGTTGAGCGAGGCACCGACGGCGTCGAGGTCGGCGAGGGTGGCGGCGGCCTCGGCGCGCTCCTGGTCGAGCTTGCGCTGTTCGTCCTGGGCCCGCCTGAGCAGGTTCGTCCAGGAGTCGGCGACCTGGCCCTGCACCGAGGCGCGTCCCAGGTAGCCGGCCGGGTCGGAGTCGAGCATCAGCTGGATGCCCGGGTCGATGCCGTTGGTGCGGTACTGCTCGGCGCCCACCACACCGAGCTGGGTGCGCAGTTCGTTCATCGCGTCCTGGCCGCGGGCGAGCTTCTCCTGGATCCGGTTGGCCTCGCCCTGGAGCTTCTGCTGCTTCTCCTGGAAGCCGTTGTAGCGCTCGATCGCCTGCTCGGCCTCCTCGTTGAGCCGGTCCACCTGCTCCTTGACGGAGGCGAGGGTGGGAGCGGGCTCGGCACGGGCCGCGCCGGAGGCGAGCACCGTCCCGCCGACCACGGCCGTGGTGAGGACCGCGAGGCGGGCCCGGCTCGGCGGGCTGGGCTTTCGACGCTTTCCCATGGCGGAGGGTGCTCCTTCGGGCGGGCTGAACGGACACTGAAGAAACGTTCCGGGGATCTTCGCGGGTTCAGCCCGGGGCCCGGCGCGGCCCGAAAGGGCAGGTCGAGGGCGTGCCGGAGCCCCTCCCCGCAGCGGTGCGGGGAGGGGCTGGGAGGGGCGGGAGGGGCCGGGGAAGGCTCAGCCGGCGACGAAGTAGCCGGTCAGGTCGGCGATCACGTGGGTGAATCCGCCGGAGTGGTGGTAGATGTCCACGGAGCCCGGGGCACCGCCCAACTGGGCGGTGACGCCGTTGGCCACCGTCTGGCCGGCCGCGAAGTTGAGGTTCGACGTCCCGGGGCGGCCGGCCCCGTCGGCGGCGAAGACCTCCAGGTGTCCGTCGGCCCGAGGTTCGGTGACGGTCACGTTCAGGGTGGCGGCGGTGGCGTCGGCCGGGACCCCGGCGACCCCGGCGACCGGGAACTCCAGCGTGCTGAAGGCCCAGGCGCCGTATCCGGGACGGGTGTCGAGCAGCCGGGTCTGGTCGGTCACCGCGCTGTAGAGGTTGTGGCCGGACGGGCCGTAGAAGCCGACGAGGTCGACCACGAGGTCGGTGGAGCCGGTGTTGAAGAGCTTGACCTTCCCGTCCGCGCCGACCGGGACCACGACCTGGTTGGCGACGGTCCGGCCCGGTCCGTAGCTGACGTTGGAGCCCTGGTTCGGCAGGGTCTCGCCGGAGGCGTACGCGACGACGAAGCCCTCCTTCGACGGGTCGACGGCGGTGACGTTCAGGACCACGGCCTTGGCGCCGGCCGTGCCGAGCTCCTCCCGGGCGACGTCGGCGGTGACGATGCTGCCCCAGCCGAGCCGCCCGCCCTCGACCCGGGTGTCGGCGAGCCTGGTCGGGCGGACCGGGTCGTACTTCTGGGCCGGCCGCTCCGGGGTGCTGGGCGCGTAGTAGCCGAGGACGTCGGCGACGACGTCGGTGGTGCCCGCGTTGTTGTAGACGCTGATCTCCGGGGTGTCGTACCGCCCGTTCGGGGCGAGCGCGACGGTGACCGTGTTGGAGACCGTCTCGCCGGCCTTGAAGTTCAGCGTCGACGTGGCGGGAACACCCGGCAGGCCGGCGTCGCGGCGGACGGTGAGGTAGCCGTCCGCGGTGGTGTTGGTGGCGGTCACGTTGACCACCACGGCGGTGGCGTCCGCGGGGACGGCGGCGTAGTACTGCGGGGCGTGGTTCCTCCAGCTCACGATGGGAACGTGGAAGTTCTCGCCGGCGGCCAGCGGGTGCCAGGTCCGCGTCCAGTTCTGGTTGTTGCGGGTGTCGAGCACCCGGGTGATGCGGAGCGGCACGAAGGCGGCCGGGGCGGTGGCCCCGTCGGTGCCCGCGGACACCGCGGCCGGCGCGGTGCCGGGTGCCGGGGCCGGGGCGGCCGAGGCGGTGGTGACGGGCAGGGTGAGGACCAGGGCCGTGAGCGCGGCGACGGCCATGGCGGAACGGGTACGCATGAGTGGATTCCCCCAGGGAGCTGTGTGCGCAGGCTGTTTCCGACAGCCTGCGTATCTGCGGACGACTGAGCCGTCGTTCCGACGACGAATGACTTCGGGAAAGTTCGACGGCGATCCAGGGCACGCCGAACGACCGTAAGGTGGGTGTGTTTCTTGCGGCAAGGACTTTTTCGGCCCCCCCGCGGCGCGATCGGCGGCGACCCGTCGGGCGTCGCCGGGGAGCAGCGGGGCGGGGCGGCGGCCGGGGGAGCGGGCGTCCCGTCGCCCTCCCCGCGCCGCCGTGCGGGGAGGGCAACGGGATGCCGGGTCAGCCCTGGACGAAGTAGCCGGTCAGGTCGGCGATCAACTGGCTCCGGCCGGCGGCGTGGTGGTAGATGTCCACCGAGCCGGGGTCGCCGCCGAGACCGGTGGTGACGCCGTTGGCCACCGTCCGGCCGGCGTCGAAGTTGAGGTTCGACGTCCCGGGCCGCTGGAACAGGTCGTCGGACTCGAAGACCTCGAGGTGTCCGTCGGCCTGCGGCTCGGTGACGGTCATGTTCAGGGTGACGGCGGTGGCGTCGGCCGGGACTCCCGAGATCCCGGCCACCGGGAGCCGCCGGGTGCTGAAGGCGAGCTCGCCGGAGCCGTAGCGGGTGTCCACCAGGCGGCTCTGCTCGGTCATCGCACTGTAGAGGTTGGTGCCCGAGGGGCCGTAGGCACCGACGATGTCGACCACGAGGTCGGTGGAGCCGGTGCTGAAGAACTCGATCGTTCCGTCCGGGCCGACCGGGACCACCACCTGGTTGGCGACGGTCCGCCCCGGTCCGTAGTTCACGTGGGAGCCTTCGAAGGGCAGCGGGCTGCTGGCCTGGTGGGCGACGACGTAGCCCTCCGTCGACGGGTCGACGGCGGTGACGTTCAGGACCACCGCCCTGGCGTCGGTGGTGCCGAGGTCCCGCCGGGCGACGACGGCGCTCACCACGCCGCCCCGGCCGAGGCGCCCGCCCTCGACCCTGGTGTCGGTGAGGCGGGTCGGGCGGATCGGTGCGTACTTCTGGCCCGGCAGCTGCGGGGTGCTGGGTATGTAGTAGCCGAGGATGTCGACCACGACGTCGGTGGTGCCCGCGTTGTTGTAGACGTTGATCTTCGGGCTGGTGCCCGCCCCGCGCGGGTCGACCGCGACCGTGACCATGTTGGAGACGGTCTCGCCGGCCTCGAAGTTGAGCGTGGACGTGGCCGGCGCCCCCGGCATGTTGCCGTCGCGGCGGACGGTGAGGTAGCCGTCCGCGGTGGGGTTGGTGGCGGTCACGTTGACCACCACGGCGGTGGCGTCCGCCGGGACGACCGGAATCTCGCGCGGGGTGTGGTTCTTCCAGTTGGAGAGCGGGACGTCGAAGCTCTCCCCGGGCTGCAGCTTCCGGGCCTGCGCGGCCGGGGTCTCCTGGTAGCTGCGGGTGTCGAGCGCCCGGGTGATGCCGAGCGGTACGAAGGCGGCCGGGGCGGTGGCCCGGCCGGGGCCGACGGGCGGGCCACCGGGGGTGGCCGGTGCGGCCGAGGCGGTGGTGACGGGCAGGGTGAGGACCAGGGCCGCGAGTGCGGCGACGGCCACGGCGGAACGGACGCGCATGAGTGAATTCCCCCCAAGGATTGGTGTGTTGCAGGCCATCCCCCTGGCCTGCATTCCTATGGACGGCCGGTCCGGCGCATCGGTTGCGAGGAATTCCGGGGAATTTTCGGCCGCGGATCCGGGGCTCCGCAAACCCGGCAAACCGGGTGGGAATATCCCCTTCGCGGGCGCGGATGCGCTTTTGCTGTCCGAATTATGACGACCTGTCGGAGAAGAGCGGCCGGTGGTCCTGTCCGCAGCGCCGCCGCCCTCCCCGTGCCAGGCGGGAAGGGCGGCGCCGAGTACCCGTCAGCCCTCGACGAAGTAGCCCGTCAGGTCGGCGATCAGCTGGCTCGGGCCGGCGGAGTGGTGGTAGACGTCCACGGCGTGCTGGACGCCGCCCTGGTCGGTGGTGACGCCGTTGGCCACCGTCCGGCCGGCGTTGAAGTTGAGGTTCGACGTGCCGGGCCGGCCGCCCTGGTCGGCCGGGTAGACCTCCAGGTGCCCGTCGGCCTGTGGCTCGGTGACGGTCATGTTCATCGTCACGGAGGTGGCGTTCTCCGGGACCCCGGCGGTACCCGTCACCGGCAGCCGGCGGGTGCTGAAGGCGGGCTGGCCGCCGTCGTAGCGGGTGTCCAGCAGCCGGGTCTGCTCGGTCACCGCGCTGTAGAGGTCGTGCGCCCAGGGGCCGTAGTAGCCGATGACGTCGATGACGAGGTCGGTGGAGCCGGTGTTGAAGAGGTTGATGTTCCCGTCCGGGCCGACCGGGACCACGACCTGGTTGGCGACGGTTCGGCCGGGCCCGTAGTTCAGGTGGGAGCCCTCGATCGGCAGGTCGCTGCCGGAGGGGTAGGCGACCAGGAAGCCCTCGGTCGACGGGTCGACGGCCGTGACGTTCAGGAGCACCGACGTGGCCTCGTAGGTGCCGAGGGAGTCCCGGGCGACGCCCGCGGTCACGACGCTGCCCCAGCGGAGCCGTCCCCCCTCGGTCCGGGTGTCGGTGATCCGGACCGGCCGGACGGTGTCGTACCGGTCGGCCGTCCGGGTCGACGTGCTCGGCGCGTAGTAGCCGAGGACGTCGACCACGACGTCGGTGGTGCCCGCGTTGTTGTAGACGCTGATCTGCGGGCTGGTGCCCGCCCCGCGCGGGTCGACCGCGACGGTGACCGTGTTGGAGACGGTCTCGCCGGCCTTGAAGTTCAGCGTGGAGGTGGCCGGTGCACCCGGCCGGTCGACGTTCCGGCGGACGGTGAGGTAGCCGTCCTCGGTGGGGTTGGTGGCCGTCACGTTGACCACCACGGCGGTGGCGTCCGCCGGGACGGTCGGGATCTCGCGCGGGGGGTGGGACTTCCAGGCGGAGAGCGGGACGGCGAAGTTCTCCCCGGGCTGGAGCTTGCGCGCCGCCCCGGCCGGGTTCTCCCGGTAGCTGCGGGTGTCGAGCAGCCGCCGGATGCCGAGCGACACGAAGCCGGCCGGGGCGGTGGCCCCACCGGTGCCGGTGGACGCGGTGCCGGGCGTCGCTCCGGGGGCCGGGGTCGGGGCCGGGGCGGCCGAGGCGGTGGTGACGGGCAGGGTCAGGACCAGCGCCGTGAGTGCGGCGGTGGTCATGGCGGAGCGGGCTCGCATGGTTGTTCTCCCCAGGAGGGTGGTGTGCCGCAGGCCGTTCCGGTGGCCTGTACTCCTAAGGACGGGCGGGTCCCGCGCAGGTTGCGAACGAGTCCCGGGAATCTTTTCGACGGCGGGCCGGGCGGGCCGGCAGGGCGCGGCGACACCGGACGGCCCGCCCGTCGTCAGCCCGCCGGGCCGGCGGTGGCGGGCTGTTCGGCGTCGCCGAAGCGGGCCAGGGTGAGGGCGCCGAGGACAGCGGCGGCGAAGCCCAGCACGGCGAGCGGGGTGAGGTCGTGGCGGGTGTGGTCACCGAGGAGGAGGACACCGACGACCGCCGGCCCCAGGGTCTCGCCGAGGACCATGGCGGCGGTCGCGGCCGTGACCGACCCGGTCTGCATGGCCGAGGTGAGGGCGGCGAAACCGCCGAGCCCGGCCAGGGCGACCGCGTAGGCGGAGGGTTCGGTGAGCAGGTCCGGCAGCCGGGGGTCGGGCAGGACCCGGACGGCGACGCCGACCACGCCGAACTGGAGACCCGCCACCAGACCCAGCAGCGGCGCCCGGCGGTGGTCGGTGAAGCGGACCACGGCCCAACCCGCACCGATCAGCAGCAGCGAGACGAGCAGCACACCGAGCCGCAGCCCCGTGCCGCCGTGGCCGGGCCCGTCCCGCCCGGCGCTCACGGCGAGCACGCACAGCCCCACGCAGACCGCCGCCACCCCGGCCCACTCGCTGCGCCGCAGCCGCACGTGCAGCACCCGGGCGGCGCCGACGGCGGTCACGGCGAGGGCGGAGGCCAGCACCGCCTCGACCTCGTACAGGGGGAGCCGCTCCAGGGCGAGGAGTTCGGCGCCGAAGCCGAGCATGTCCATCCCGACGCCCACCAGGAACGGCCACTGCCGGAACGCCCCGGCGAGCGCCGCCGCCCCGCCGGGCGGCAGCCCGGCCGAGGCGCGGCGGGCCCCGACCGCCTGGAGCACGGTGGCGGAGCCGGTGAGCAGGGCGGCGGCCAGGGCCGCGAGCAGGCCGAAGGACATGCGCCGACGGTACGGTCCGCCGCCGCCCCTGCTCCGCTCCGGCGCGCCGGGCGGAGGGCCTACGATTCCGGTGACCGGTACGTCTCCGTGCGGAGCCGCACGGTGTCCGTCCGTCGCCACCGTCGTCGACGGGGCGACGTGGGCGACGTCAGTACCGTCAATACCCTCAAGACCGTCATGCTGTCGTGCTGAAAGGGGCCCCAGAGTGGCCAGTAGTGTCGAGACGCTGGAATTCCAGGCCGAGACCAGGCAGTTGCTCCGGCTGGTGATCCACTCGATCTACTCGAACAAGGACATCTTCCTGCGGGAGCTGATCTCCAACGCCTCCGACGCGTTGGACAAGCTGCGACTGGAGTCGCTGGCCGGCTCCACCGTCGGGGCCGACACCTCGGACCTGCACGTCGCGCTGGAGGTCGACCGCGAGGCCCGCACGCTGACCGTCCGTGACAACGGGATCGGTATGAGCCGGGACGACCTGGTCGACCTGATCGGCACCATCGCCAAGTCCGGCACCGCCGGCCTGCTGGAGAAGATCAAGGAGTCCCAGGACGCCGCCGCCGCGCAGAGCCTGATCGGACAGTTCGGCGTCGGCTTCTACTCGGCGTTCATGGTGGCCGACAAGGTCACCCTGCGCACCCGGCGGGCCGGTACCGACGCCGGTACCCAGTGGGAGTCCGACGGCGAGGGCACCTACGAGCTCCAGGCCGTCGACGGCCTGCCGGTGGGGACCTCGGTCACGCTGCACCTCAAGCCGGTGGACGGCGAGGACGGTCTGGCCGACTACCTGGCCGGGTGGAAGATCCGCCAGATCGTCAAGCAGTACTCGGACTTCATCCGCTGGCCGATCCGGATGGCCGCCGAGGGCACCGCGGCCGCCCAGGCCGGCCAGGCCGCGGAGGACGCCGAGGAGGGCGGGACCGGCGGGGACGCCGCCGCGGAGCCCGTCGTCGAGACCCTCAACTCGATGAAGGCGCTCTGGGCCCGGCCCCGCAGCGAGGTCACCGAGGCCGAGTACACCGAGTTCTACCAGCAGATCAGCCACGACTGGCTCGCCCCCGCCGAGACCATCCACATGCGCGCCGAGGGCACCTTCGAGTACGAGGCGCTGCTCTTCGTCCCCGCGCAGGCACCGTTCGACCTGTTCTCGCGCGAGACCAAGCGCGGCGTGCAGCTGTACGTCAAGCGGGTGTTCATCATGGACGACTGCGAAGCGCTGATGCCGAACTACCTGCGCTTCGTCAAGGGAGTGGTGGACGCCCACGACCTGTCGCTGAACATCTCGCGGGAGATCCTGCAGCACGACCGCCAGATCCAGGCCGTGCGTCGGCGGCTGGTCAAGAAGGTCCTCGGCGCGCTCAAGACCGTGCAGGCGAACGACGCCGAGCGCTACGCCAAGCTCTGGGACCAGTTCGGCCGGGCGCTGAAGGAGGGGCTGGTCGAGGACCCCGACAACTCCCAGGCCCTGCTGGAGCTGCTGTCGCTCCCCTCCACCCACGACGCCGAGCGGCCCACCACCCTGCGTGCCTACGTGGAGCGGATGAAGGAGGGGCAGGAGGCGATCTACTACCTGACCGGCGAGACCCGGACCGCGGTGGAGAACTCCCCGCACATGGAGGCGTTCACCGCCAAGGGTTACGAGGTGCTCGTCCTCAGCGACCCGATCGACGAGATCTGGGCCGACCGGACCCCCGCCTTCGACGGCCACCGCTTCCAGTCCATCGCCAAGGGCCAGGTCGACCTGGACGACGCGGCCGGCGCGGACCAGGAGGCCGAGGCCGAGCGGACGCGGCGCGAGCAGGACTTCGCCGAGCTGCTGCCCTGGCTGACCTCGGCGCTGTCGGAGCAGGTGAAGCAGGTCCGGCTGTCCTCGCGGCTGACCACCTCCGCGGCCTGCATCGTCGGTGACGCCGACGACATCTCCCCGACCCTGGAGAAGATGTTCCGGGCGACCGGGCAGGAGATGCCGCCGGTCCGGCGCACCCTGGAGCTCAACCCCGGCCACCCGCTGATCACCGCCCTGCGCACCTCGCACGCGGCGGACCCGGCGAACCCGGCGCTGACCGAGATCGCCGAGCTGGTGTACGGCGGCGCGCTGCTCGCCGAGGGCGGTGACCTGCCCGACCCGGCCCGCTTCACCCGGCTGCTCACCACCCACCTGACGCGGGGTCTGTAGGGCACCCGGGTGCGGTCCGCCGCCCCCCGGCGGCGGCCCGCACCCGGCCTCCCGGCTCCCGCGGCCGGCCGCCGTCGCCGTCGCCGTCCGTGACCTCCCGCGGCCTCCCGCCCGCGCGGCGGCGGGCCGTGGTGGATCATGGGTGGACGGCGACGGAGGTCGTCGTCCGAGGTCGGGGGCCGGGCGATCGGCGACCCGACACGGCGCAGCGGTGGGGGGTCTCATGGGGTGGTCCAGCGTGTCGGCGGCCGTCGTACCGGCGGCGGACCGGTTCGAGTGGTTCCGGGAGGCCGTCGCCACCGAGGTGATGCCGTTGTCCGTCAGCTCGGACCACGCCGGCGACTTCCACGCCGACATCGCGGGCGTGGAGCTGGGGCCGGTCCGGATGGCGTCGTTCGCCTACTCGCCGATCGTGGCGCGGCGCTCGGCGGCACACGTCCGGCAGGGCGATCCCGAGGACTACCAGCTGACCCTGGTGTCGCGCGGCTGCTTCCGGCTCTCCCACCTTGGCCGGGAGGAGCCGATCGCCGGGGACATGGTCCTGGCGGACACCTCACGGCCGATGGTGACCGAGTGCGTGCGGGCCGACGGACCGGTCCGGGCCCTGGTGCTCCAGGTCCCCCGGTCCGCGGTGCCGCTGCGCCCCGACCGGGTGGACCGGCTGCTCGCCCGGCGCATCCCCGCCCGGCGGGGCAGCGGGGCGATCCTTTCCGGCTTCCTGAACACCCTGGCCGAGCAGGCGCCGTACTGCGCCGAGGACGAGCTGGCCGGTCTCGGACCGGTGCTGGTCGATCTGGTCGGTGCCTGTCTGGCCCACCAGCTGGGAGTCCTGGACGAGGTGCCGGCCGACGCCCGCGCCAGGCTGACCCTGGAACGCGTCCTCGCCTTCATCGAGCACAACCTCGGTGATCCTGACCTCACACCCCGGCTGATAGCCGAGCGTCACCACTTGTCCCTGCGTGCCCTCTACGCGTTGTTCGAGGACCGGCCCGAGAGCGTCTCGGCCACCGTGCGCCGCCGTCGGCTGGAGCGGTCCCACGCCGACCTCGCCCGCCGCGACCTCGGCGAGCGGTCGGTGCGGGCGGTCGCCGCCCGCTGGGGCTTCTCCAGCCACACGGCCTTCAGCCGCGCCTTCCGCGAGCGGTACGGCATCACCCCGCGCGAACACCGGGCCGTGGCCGTGGCGGAGGTCGGGGCGGGGGCGGGGGCCGACCGCCCGGCCGGTGCGGACGACAGGCCCGGGGCGGGGGCCGCCCGCCCGGCCGGTGCGGACGGTCAGGCGGTGGGAACGGGCCAGGGGACGTCGGTGGCGACCGGAGCGGCGTAGTCGACGCCCGGCACGGCGAACCCGTAGAGGCGCTGGACCTCGGCGCGGAACCAGTCCAGGTCGGCGAGCCCGGCGACGGTGTCCGTGGTGGCGGCCCGCCAGCGTTCGGCCACGGCCGCCTGGACGGCGTCGGCGAGTTCCCAGCCGTCCAGGCGGACCCGGCCCTCCGGGTCGAGGGCGAGCGGGGCGGCGCCGGTGAGCCCGTCCCACAGGGCGGCGAGCTGGTGGACCGGCGGGACCATGCGCTCGCCGAGGACGCCGCGCAGCAGACCGGTGTAGAGGGCGATGCCGGGGACGGCGGTGGAGGACTGGGTGACGGCGGCGCCGTTGACGGAGGTCACGGCGCGGCCGCCGACCGCGGCGCCGAGCCGCTCGTCCAGGGTCCGGGCGGTGGCCTCCAGGTGCATCTTGGCCGCGCCGATGGTGCCCCGACGGTAGATCGCGGACGTCAGTGGCGAACCGATGTACGACAGTGCGGCGGTGCTGAAGCCCTCGGCGAGCAGGCCCCGGCCGGCCAGGTGGTCGATCCAGCGCTCCCAGTCCGCGCCGCCCATGACGGCCACGGTCTGCTCGACGTCGTCGCCCCCGGCCGGCGCGGTCTCGACCTCGCGGACCTCCGCGGCGCCCTGGTCGTCGAAGACCAGGGTGCTGGTGCGGCTCGCCGCGCCGATCGGCCTGAGCACGGAGGCGTAGGTCGTCCCCGTGTCGGGGTCGGTGCGGCGGGGCGCCGCGACGGAGTACACCAGGTGGTCCAGCCGGCCGCCGAATCGCTCCTGGAGGAGATCGGCGACCTGGTCCTTCACCGGGTCGGAGAAGGCGTCGCCGTTCAGGAACACCAGGTCCCGGCCGGCCGCGCGGGCGAGCTCGGCGGTGGCGGCGGTGCGGTACCAGCCCGCCGTGGCGGTGCGCCGCTCGGTCGGGGCCTTCTCGAAGGAGACCGCGATCCCGCGGACACCGGCCCGCTTGAGCCCGGCGACGGTGGCGGCGAGGCCGTAGCCGGCCGAGGAACCGATGACCAGGGCGACCGGTCCGTCACCGTCGGGCAGCCGGTCCGGCGCGGGGCAGGTTTCCCACATGTCGGTCACCAGCTGCCGGCAGCCCGCCGGGTGGGCGTCGAGGAAGAGGAAGCCCCGGTTGCGGGGAGTGAGAACACGCGGGGTCATGGTGGTCCGTCCTGGGGGTCGGCCTGGGTGGGCCGGGAACGAGGTGCGGCGTCCGGCGGGGCCGCCGGTGTCCTGCCAGTCTGCGGTGGCGGGGACAGGGAAGCGGGAGGTGTCCGGGGACAACGATCATGAGCGGATCTTGGAGAGCTTGCACCACGGGCCGGCTGCGGCGGTCGGCCGCCGCAGGCCACCGACGGCGGTCTGACGTGCGGTGATGTCCCCGACGGACGGCGGGGGCCGAACGGCGGGTGGGATTCCGGCCGCTGGCTCATTGTCATGTGCAAATTGGACCGGAAGTTACTTCTGGGTAATCTTGCAGCGTCCGACGGGTGAACCACGAACCGCCCGCCATGCTCTGAAGGAACATCACGTGTCCCGACCCGGCTCCCGCCGCCCCGGTCGCGCGCTGCGCACCGCCCTCGCCGCCGCCGCGGCCACCACCCTGCTCGCCGTCGTCCCCACCGCGCCCGCCCACGCGGCCTCCGGAGGACCGGCGGCCCCGGGCGGTGCCACCCACCTCGACGCCGTCGAACGCGTCCTGCGGGAGGTGTCCCCCGGACTCGAGGGCACCGTGTGGCAGCGCACCGAGGGCAACAGCCTGCCCGGCGCCGGGAACGCCGCCGACCCGGCCGACTGGCTGCTCCAGACGCCCGGCTGCTGGGGCGACCCCGCCTGCGCCGACCGGCCCGGCACCCGCGCCCTGCTCGCGAGGACGACCGCCGACATCGCCGCCGCGACCCGCACGGTCGACATCTCCACCCTCGCGCCGTTCCCCGAGGGCGGCTTCGAGGACGCGATCGTGGCCGGTCTGAAGGCCGCCGTCGCGGCCGGGAACCGTCCCGTCGTACGGATCCTGGTCGGCGCCGCGCCGGTCTACCATGCCAATGTGCTGCCCTCCCGCTACCGGGACGAACTGGTCGCCAAGCTGGGCCCGGCCGCCTCCTCGGTCAGCCTCAACATCGCCTCGATGACCGCCTCGCGCACCGCCTTCTCCTGGAACCACTCCAAGATCCTGGTGGTCGACGGACGCACCGTCATTTCCGGCGGCATCAACGGCTGGAAGAACGACTACCTCGACACCGCCCACCCCGTGTCGGACGTCGACCTCGCGCTGAACGGCCCGGCCGCGACCTCCGCCGGCCGCTACCTGGACACCCTCTGGGAGTGGACCTGCGGGCGCACCGGTGTGTTCGACAACGCGTGGTTCGCCTCCTCGGACGGCGGCGCGTGCCGCCCGTCGGTCGAGCGCGAGCTCAACCCGCCGGCCGCCGCCACCGGTGGCGTCCCGGTGATCGCCGTCGGTGGCCTCGGCGTCGGCATCAAGGACGTCGACGCCCGGTCCGCGTACCGGCCCGGGCCCGTGGCGGGTGCGGCGGACGCCAGGTGCGGCGTGCTCACCCTGCACGACAACACCAACGCCGACCGCGACTACGAGACGGTCAACCCCGAGGAGAACGCCCTGCGCGCCCTCGTGGGCAGCGCGCGCGAGCACATCGAGATCTCCCAGCAGGACCTCAACGCCACCTGCCCGCCGCTGGCCCGCTACGACGCCCGCCTCTACGACACCCTCGCGGCCAAGCTCGCCGACGGGGTCAAGGTGCGGATCGTGGTCAGCGACCCGGCCAACCGGGGTGCGGTCGGCAGCGGCGGCTACTCGCAGATCAAGTCCCTCGCCGAGATCAGCGACCTGCTCAAGGCCCGGCTGACCGCGCTCACCGGCGACAAGGGGAAGGCCGCCGCCGCGCTGTGCGGCAACCTGCAGCTCGCCACCTTCCGCGCCGCGCCCACCGCCACCTGGGCCGACGGCCACCCGTACGCGCTGCACCACAAGCTGGTCGCGGTGGACGGCTCGGCCTTCTACATCGGGTCGAAGAACCTCTACCCGGCCTGGCTGCAGGACTTCGGCTACATCGTCGAGGACGGCAACGCCGCCGCCCAGCTCGACCGCGAGCTGCTGGCGCCGGAGTGGAAGTACTCGCAGGCCGCGGCCACCGTCGACTGGGCCACCGGGACCTGCCGCGCCTGACGCCGCCCCCGCCCCGGCCGGCCCGGCCCCGTCCGGCCCGGCCGGGGCGGACCGTCCGCCGGGACGACCGCAGGGACGACCGCCGGGGCCGCCCGCGCGTCAGTCGTCGAGCGCGGAACCGTTCCGGCGCCGGGTGCGAGCGTGTTCGTCGTCGCGCGCGTGCGGGTGCTTGCGGTCGCGGTCGCGGGCACGGCAGGGGAGGTGGCGGGCGAGCGCGTCGCCGCAGTTGGCCGCGGCCATCCGTCTCACCAGGGCGGCCAGCCGGGTGACGAGCGGGCGCAGCCGCGCCCGCAGGGCCGCGTCGGCGCGGTTGTCGAGGTGCTCGACGGTGCTGCAGAGCCGGGTGACGAGGTGTGCGGTACCGCGAAGTGCGCGGCGGAGGTGGTTCACGCGAGTGCAACCGGCGAGTCACCCGGCCGGTTCCGGCCCGGGGCCGGGTGGCCGATGCCAGTCACCCGTCCGCGCGCCCCGTGCGCCCCGCCTGCGCCCCGTCCGCGCCTGCGCCCCGCCCCCGTCCGCGCCCGGCGCGAACCCCCCGGGCGGGTCGTGGTGGGCCGGTGACAATCCGGTGTACGACGGGCGGCGGCCCCGGGATACTGGCCGCCATGGACGAGGTCGAGATCGTGGTCGCCCATTCCGAGCGCGCGACCCTGCGGGTCGGTGATGTCTTCCTGAAGGTGGACGGAGACCGGGCGCGCGTCGACACCGAGGTCGAGGCGATGGCCCTGGCACCGGTCCCGACCCCGGAGGTGCTCTGGCGGAGGCCGCCCGTACTGGCGCTCGCCGCCCTCCCGGGGACGGCGCTCGGTCGCCTGGGCGCACCGTCGACCGGCTCGCCGGCCGCGTGGGCCGCGGCGGGCGCCGCCGTCCGGAAGCTGCACGACGCGCCCCCGCCGCCCTGGTCCGGCCGGGGCGGCAGCACCTCGGCCGCGGATCTCGACGCCGAGTGCGCGCTGCTCGTGCGCGACGGCGTGCTGCCCGCGGACCTGGTCGGCCGCAACCGCCGGGTCGCCGAGGCCGCGTTCCGGCCGTGGACCCCGGTGTTCACGCACGGGGACCTGCAGATCACCCATGTGTTCGTCGACGGTGACGAGGTGACCGGGATCATCGACTGGTCCGAAGCGGGCCGGGGCGACGCCGTGTTCGACCTCGCCACCCTGACGCTCGGACACGAGGAGCACCTCGGCGACCTCCTCGACGGCTACGGCGCCGACGTCGACCTCGACGTCGTCCGTGCGTGGTGGTCCCTGCGCAGCCTGATGGTGGTCCGCTGGCTGGTCGAGCACGGCTTCGACCCGTTCGCGCCGGGTTGCGAGGTCGACGTGCTGAGGTCGCGGATGTGACACCGCGTCGGCGGGCTCCCGGCCGGACCCGGCGTCGGACCGGCGGGCTCAGCCGGTCGGCGCCGACCACCCCGGGTGCGGGGCCCTCACCGCCGTCCGACCGCGAGGGCCTGCACACTCACAGGTGGAAGCCGCCGCCCCCGGTCTGGCGGTAGTTGTCGCCCTCCGGCGAGTACGGCTGGCCCGTGCGCTTCCGGTCGCCCAGGCCCAGGTACCACAGCACGGACGACAGTGCCGAGACGATGCGCTTCATCGGTGTTCCCCCTTGTCCCCGACGCGCCGACGGAACCGGCGTGCCCTGCCCCGGATCGTACGGCAGGTCGGCCGTCGACGAACCGGGCCTGAGCGTTTCTTGAGCCTGGTGCCCTCGCGGGCCCGGCGGGCCCTACCCCCGGCGGTGGCGCAGCAGTGCGGTGGCGATGGCCGCCTGGGTCGGCTCCAGCGCGGTGCGGCCGTCCTCGATGTCCCAGAGGGCGTTCTGCAGCACCCGGGCGAGGGTCCAGCCGGCGGCGCGGGAGCGGTCCAGGCCGAGCGTCTCGGTGAGCAGGTCGAAGCGGCGCAGCACGGTGCGGCCCGCGTCGGCCCCGGCCAGCACGGTGTCCCAGCGCTGGTCGATGGCGGGGAGCAGTTCGAACCCCGGGTCGCCGGACAGTGGTTCGGGGTCGATCACGAGCCAGGGTTCGCGCTCGCCGGCCAGCACGTTGCCGTCGTGCAGGTCCCAGTGCAGCAGCCGGTCGCCGGGCTCGTCGAGCAGTGGGGCGACCGCCGCCGCGCAGTCCCGCAGCAGCCGGCGTTCGTCCGGGTCGCGCAGGGCCGGGGTGGCGCGGGGTGCTTCGTCCAGCATCGCGGTGGCGATCCGGCGGAGCCCGCGCAGGCCCGGTGGGGCGGGGACGGCGGTGAGCCGGGCCATCAGTGCGGCGAGCAGGCGCAGCGCGGTGTCGTCGTCGGCCACCGTGGCCAGCGGGCGGGCCGCGTCCAGGCGTTCGAGCAACTGGGTGCCGCTGTCGGGGTCGTGGTCGAGCAGCAGGACGGTGCCCTGGCCGCGCCAGGCCCGGAGTCCGGCCGCCACCCCGGCGGTCTCGGGGCGGACCTGTTGCAGTCGCAGGACGGCGGGCGTGCCGTCGGGCCGTCGGACCGGGAGGACCAGGGAGGCCATGCCGTGGGCGGCGGGACCGTCCGGGAGAAGACTCCAGCGGTCGAGGAACTCGGCCGCAAGGGAGGGGAGTTCGCGGATCCACCGGCGTTCGGCGGCGCCGTGTGCGCGGTAGGGGGCGGCGAAGGCCTCGGGGATGTGGACCGGGCCGGGTGTGTTCATCGGGACCTCCCTCGGCGGGGCCGCGGTGTACCCCGGCTCGTTCGTTCCGACTCTCGCACGGACCGGCCGCGCGGTCGAATCGGCGGAACGGGCGGAACGGGCGGCTTCGACGGAACCGGTGAAGTCCGTGAAGTCGGCGGAGTCGGGGCCGGATTCGGTCAGCTGACGGTGTCTCGGTCGAACGGTGTGCCGAGACTGGTCGTGGCACCCCGGTCCGGGGGAGTGGGGTGCCACCCGAGCCGGCTTCCGGGTCGGGTGCCATCGGCTGCCGGCGCCCCGGTCCAACCGGCAATGCCCATGCCATTGTTACAAGATGTACCGAATTTCTCCACAACTGCCTCCGGGGCCCTAGCATCCTGCGCGGGATCGCCGGAGGATCGCCCTCCGGCCCCCGCCCGTACGCCCTCGTGCACCGCAACTCCCTTGCGAGGAAACGTGTCTGACTGGTCATTGGCCATCGACTTCGGTACCTGCTTCACCACCGCGGCCGTCCGTGTCGAGCAGCCGGGCAGCGAATCCGGCGCGCGGCCCGGCGTGGAGTCCGGTGCGGGGTCCGGTGGTGCGGGGAGCGGGGCGGCGGCGGTCGAGATCGAGAACAGCCGCTACCTGCCGTCACTGGTCTGCCTGGGTGACGACGGCCGGCTGCTCACCGGCCGGGCCGCCGTGCAACTCGCCTCCCAGCGGCCGGAACGCGCCGAGCACCACCCCAAGCGGGCGCTGCTGCGGCAGTCGGCCGTCCTGCTGGACGACCGGGAGGTGGACACCGTCGACCTGGTCGCCGTCGTGCTGGCCCGGGTGGCCGCCGAGGCGCGGGTGCGGTGCGGCGGGACGGCCCCGGCCCGCACCGTGCTCACGCACCCGGCCGACTGGTCGCAGGCCGACCTGGACCGGCTGGTCGAGGCCGCCGGGCGGGCCGGGCTGGACGCGCCGGAGCTGTTGCCCGAGCCGGTCGCGGCGGCCCGCTTCCACGCGGCGACCGCCCCGGCCGGCGAGGCCGGGCCGATCGCCGTCTACGACCTCGGCGGCGGCACCGTGGACACCGCCGTCCTCCGCCGGGAGGGGGACGGCTACCGCGCCGTCGCGGTGGCCGGGAATCCGGACTTCGGCGGCCGTGACCTGGACCAGGCCCTGTTCGAACTGCTCCGGGACCGGGCCCTGGACCTCGACCCGGAGCCCTGGCAGCGGCTCCGGAGCGACCGGACCTCCGCCGGCGCCCATCAGCGGTCCCAGCTCGCACGTGAACTGACCCTGGCCAAGGAGTCGTTGTCGAGCACCGGCACGGTGTACCTGGCGGTGCCCGGCTACCCGGACCCGTTCGTCGTGCAGGGCGGTGAGTACCGGGCCGCCGTCACCCCTGCGCTCACCGCCTCGGTGGTACTGCTGGAACGGACCGTCGCCCGCGCCGGTCTGACCCCGGCCGAGCTCGGGGCCGTCGTGCTCTGCGGGGCGGCCAGCCGGACACCGCCGGTGGCCGACCTGATCGCCGCCCGGCTCGGCCGGATCCCCGAGCCGGCGGCCGACCCGAAGGCCGCCGTGGCCCTCGGCGCGCTCACCGATCCGCCCGCCGCACCGCCCCCCGACGGCGCCACGGCCGGGGAGGCCGGATCCGACCCGGCCGGCCAGGACCGCTGGACGGTCGCCCACTACCCGGACGAGGTCGACCCCTGGTTCGACTACGACTGAGCCCTGCCGGGCGGCCGGCGGGGTGGGCGCGGACGCACCGCCGCTCCGCGCTCCGCCCTGCCCGGAAACGGCCCCGACCGGGCTCCGCGCACCTGCGGGCGCACCGCTGCGCCGTACCCCGCGCCGATCCGTCCGGTCTCGCCCCCGCCTCGCCCCGCTCCGATCAGTCCCGACCCGCTCCGCCCCGACCCGATCCGAGGAACCGCATGGACATCGTGATGCTCGGCCACAGCGCGGCCGGGAAGACCAGTTACCTCTCCCTGATGTACGCCGCCATGTGCGACGGCGTCGAGGGCATGACCCTGCGCACGGCGGACCGCGACGCCCACCGCTCGCTGCTCGCCGACGCCCGCGCCATCCTGAACGGCCGCTACCCGCGAGCCAGCGACCGGCCCCACTGCTACGAGTTCGTGCTCTGCCACGACGGCGACGAGATCTTCCCGTTCCGCTGGACGGACCACCGCGGCGGAGCGCTGACCGAGCACCGCCGCTCCAGCCCGCAGGCCGCCCGGCTGCACGACGACCTGGTCCGGGCCGACGGGATCGTGCTGTTCGTCGACGCCCTCCGGCTGGACACCGACCCGGAGGCGGCGGAGGACGTCCGCCGGCTCGTCGTCCGCGTCCACCAGGCGGTCGCCGACCGGGAGGAGAACCTCACCCCGCTGGTGATCGCCCTCACCAAGACCGACCTGGTCGACCTCGGCGCCGACGACGCGGAGGAGCGATTCCTCGTCCCGTTCCTGCCGCTGATCGAGGCGGTGCAGGAGACCCGGCACATCCAGGGCGCGTTCATCCCGCTGGTCTGCGGGCCGGAGCCGGAGGGCGTGGCGCTCCCGGTGCTGTGGACGCTCCGGTTCGGCATCGTCGGCCGGGCCATGGAGCTGTCCGCGTCGATCGAGAGCCTGATGGCCTCGGCCCGCCAGGCCGACCAGCGGGACACCCTGTGGGACCGGATCAGCAGTTGGTGGGAGGACGAGCCCTCCTGGGCCTCGATCCGGGACCGCGACCAGGCCCGCGCGGCCGCCGAACTCTCGCGCCTGGAGCCACTGGTGGCCCCGGCCGACCGGCTGGGCGAACTGCTGGAGGACGTCCTCTCGTTCTGAACCGACCCTCCCGGCTCCGTACCGCCCGACCCGCCCGCACCGCCCGACCCGAACCGACCGACCTGCCCCGCTCAGCGAGAGGACCCCGCACCATGGACGTTCCCGAGCTCACCCTGACCATGCTCGGTGCCAGCGGCTCCGGCAAGACCGCCTACCTGCACGGCATGTACAACCGTCTCTCGATGGGCGTGCAGGGTTACTACCTCTACGCCACCGATCCCGACCTCGACCTCGACCTCGCCGAGCACTGGGCCCAGCTCCGCCGCAACGGCACGATGCCCAGGGCGACTTCGGAGGAGCCGATCGGCTACGAGTTCGTGTTCCGGCGTGGCATGCGCGACCTCATGACCATCGACTGCGTCGACTTCCGCGGCAACGCCGCCCTGGACCGCCGCGGCACCGCCAAGGACGTGGTCATGCTGCAGGAGCGGATCGCGGAGTCCGACAGCATCATCGTGGCGCTCGACTCCGCCCACGTCGCCGAGTGGATCCGGCACGGCACCCCCGGCAACCTGGAGCGTTTCGGCGAGCCGATGGAGATCTCCCGCTTCGGCCGGGCGATCTCCGAGGTCTTCAGCACCCGGCTGGCCGACGGCGATCCGGTGCCCGGCGTGACCGTCCTGCTCACCAAGGCCGACCTGCTGGCCGAGCGCACCGGCATGCGGGCCTCGGAGGCGCTGCAGACGGTGGTGCGCAACCTCCGCAACCTCCTGCCCTGGCTGGCCGGTGACGAGGCCGAGGGCGTGACGATGGCGCTCTGCGCCGTGCAGCTCGGCAACTTCGGCGCGGCGGCCCAGAGCACCGTGGACGCCAGCCGGATCGCCCCGAAGAACCTGCACCTGCCGATCATCTTCAGCCTCCGCCACTACCTCAGCGAGGGCATCGTGCGGAACCGGCAGCAGATGTCCCAACTCTCCGCCAGCCTGGACGCCTCGCGCGGTGAACTGGCCGCGCTCAGCCAGGGTTTCTTCGGCGGGCTGTTCAAGGGCACCGAGAAGAACAGCGCCCGTGAGCAGATCGACCGACTGGTCGCGAGCAGCTCCGCGACCGCGGCCGACCTCCAGAAGGCGCAGGACCGCTGCCGCGAACTGGACGACGAGCTGCGGGGGATCCCGATCTTCCGTGACGGCCGACTGCTGACGGGTTGAGGGCCGTGGAGCGATGGACCGACGGAGCGACTCATGGACGGGATGACGCGATGACGAACACAGAGCACGGGCCGGAACCCGATCCGGTCGGCGGGCCCTTCCCGCCACCCGGCCCCGCCGCACCGGAGGGCGCCGTCCCGGAGCCCGCCGTCCCGGAGGCGTCCGCAGCGGGCCCGTCCCCAGCGGGCCCGGCCGCGCCGGGCGGCTGGTCGGCACTCGTGTACGGCCGCACCCTCCAGGTCGACCAGTGGTGGCGGGCGCTCCCCGCCGGGGTCGACCGGCAGGGCGCGGTGGCGGACGCCGTGCGCGCCGCCGTCGCGGGCGGCAACCGGTTGGAGGCCGGACCGCGCTTCCTGCTCCACCGCGACGCCCGCGGCGTTCTGGTCGGCGCCGCCTGCGAGTTGGGCCTGATCAGCCGGACCATGGTGCACGACCGGTTCGGTCGCCCGCTGTACGGCTTCGTGGGCTGGTACCGGGCGGCGGAGCCGGGCGCGGCCGTCGGGCGGATCCCCGAACTCGCCGAACTGGCGAAGCACTTGGCCGACTGGGCGGGGCCGGTCTACACCGAGTGGATCACGCCGACCTGGGAGGCGGTCGGCCGGGAGGAGGCCGAGCCCACGACCACCCGGCCGGTCGCCGCCCCGTGGCGCGGGCTGCCGGCGTCGGCGCCCGCGGCGGCGGTCTGGCTGCCCGCGCACTCGGCCGGGACCCACCTGCTGCCCGAGTCGGACGCGGCGGGTCTGTGGGCGGCCGCCGCGGTGAGCCGGGACCGGTGCCTGCTGGCCACCGGCTGGCGGCGGCGCTCCGACGCGGACGCCCACCGGTTCACCCATCTGACCAGTGCGGACTGCCGGGGGTACGAGCTGCTGCGGCCCCCGCCGCCACCCCCGCCGCCGCCGCCGCGACCCGTGCCCGCGCCCGGGCCCGGCCCCGCGGGGGGTCCGGCCGGGCACGACGGGGGGTCCGGGGGGTCCGCCGACCCGGAGTCGTTGATCGGGGAGGCGTACCGGGCCGGCCGCCGTGCGCTGAGAAGGGTCGCGCGCGGCCTCCTCCCGGCCGAGCCGGACTCCGCCGGGCCGGCGGGCGCAGCCGGGGCGGCCGGAAGGGCCAGGACACCCGAGCCGCCGGGATCGCCGGCGTCCTCGGAGCCGCCCGCGAGGTCCGGGCCGCCCGGAGGGAAGTCTTCCGGGGCCCGCGACCGGCGCTACGGCGACGATCCGGTCACCGGCCGCCGCTACTACGGCGACCTGGACGGACCCTCGGCCGGCCCGCCCCAGCCACCCGCACGTCCGGCGCCGCCCGGCGGCGTCCACCCGCCGTCCGCCCGCCCGACGTCCACCGGCCCGGAATCCACGGGCCCGGGGTCCGCCGATCGGGGGCCCTTCGATCCGGGGCCCTTCGACCGGGACACCACCGACCGGGGGCCCGGCGGCCGCGCCGCCCCCGGCCACCGGGCACAGCCCCCGTCGTACCGGCAGGCCCGTGCCGTCGATCCCCAGCAGGCCGACCTCTCCGGCATGTTCGGCGAGTTCGACGAACCCGAGACCCCGCCGCCCGCTCCTCCCTCGGAACCGCGGCAGACCCGCTCCGAGGCCCCCGACCCCCGGCCGACCGACGACTCCGCCACGGGAGAACCCTCATGACCCCGCCCCGCCCCGAAGCCCCCTCCCGGGCCCGCGTGCTGGACTTCGCGGCCCGCACCGCCGACCTCCTCGAACGCGCCGCCCGCACCGCCGTCGCCGAGGCCCCGTCCGACGGCGGGGGAAGCAACGGCAGCAGCAACGGCAACGGCTCCGACCCCGACAACGGCTCCGCCTCCCACCCCGGCGACGGCGTCCGGCGCCTCCGCGACGAGGCCGCCCGGGCCGCCGACGGCGCCGCCACCCTGGTCGTGGTCGGCGAGAAGAAGCGCGGCAAGAGCTCCACCATCAACAGCCTGGTCGGCGTCCCGGACCTGCTCCCGGTGGACGCCGACGTCGCCACCGGAGTCCACATCGCCGTCCGGTACGGCGAGCACCCGCGTGCCGTCGCCCACCTGCGCTCGGACGGCGACGCCCCGGAGGCCCCGCCGCGCGCCGAGCCGGTCCCGCTGGAGCGGATCGCCGAGTACGCCGCCGTCGACCCCCGCACCGGCCGTCCGCGCCGACTCGACGTCCACCACGTCGAGGTCGAGCTGCCCGTCCCGCTGCTGGCCGCGGGACTGGAACTCGTCGACACCCCCGGCGTCGGCGGTCTCGTCGGCGGGCACGCCGAACTCGCCCTGGCCGCACTGGAGAACGCCGACGCGTTGGTGTTCGTGGTCGACGGATCCAGCGAACTCACCCGCTCCGAACTGGAGTTCCTCGGCCGGGCGACCGAGCGCACCGCCGAGACGGTGTTCGTGCTCACCAAGACCGACAGCTACGACGCCTGGCCCACGGTCGTCGAGCGCAACCGCGAACTGCTCGCCCGGCACGCGCCGCGGCACGCCGAGGCACCCTGGTTCCCGGTCAGCAACCGGGCCCGCCGGGACGCCGTCGCGGCCGCCGACTCGGGCGAACTCCAGGAGGCGGCCGAGCTCCTGGAGGAGAGCGGCTTCGAACCGCTGGAGGCGCTGCTGCGCCGCCGGATCGCCGCCCGCGCCGCCGAGCTGCGGCTCGCCAACGTGGTGCACGTCGCGCTCGCCGCGCTCGCGGTGCCGCTGGCCGAGCAGGAACTCCGGCTCCGGTCGCTCCAGCAGGAACCGGGCCTGGCCGCCGAGGTCGAGCGGGCCGAGGAGGCGCTGCGGCTGCTCCAGCCGGACAGCGCGCAGTGGCGGCGGGCCCTGACCACCGGCTCCCGCGACCTCAAGAACACCCTCCAGCTGGGTTTCCGGCGCAGCCTCAACGACATCCGCAGGGTCGCCGAGGCGAAGATCGCCACCTCCGAACCCGCCGCACTGGCCGAGGAGTTCCCGGCCGAGCTGGAGGCACAGGTGGAGGCGGTCTGGCTGCAGCTGGACAACGCGGCCCGCCGCGGTCTGGCCGTCCTGGAGGAGCGCGTCCGCCGCGAGTGCTCCACCGTGCTCGACACCGGGAACCCCGACGGGCGCGCCGACGGAGGTGCCGGCGGTCCCGGGCCCGGCGCCGAGCTGGCACTCGTCGAGGAGGGCGCCGTCATCCGCGCCGAACGCGGCACCCTGCTCCCGGAGATGGTGCACTCCACCCACCGCGACGGCGGCCCGCTCGGGATGATCGAGAACGTGATCCCGAGCGTCGGCACCGCCGCCACCTTCGGTACCGTGATCGGCCTGCTCACCAGCAGCGTGCTGCTGCCCGCGGTGGCCAGCTACGCGATGCTCGCCGTCCTCACCCGCCGCCGGCGCCAGCGCGCCGAACTCGGCCGGGTCCGCGGCGACGCCACCCGCCACCTCAACCGGGTGCTGACCGAGCTGAGCACCGAGATTCCCGCGCAGATCACCGACCACGTCGACGAACTGGCCGACCGGCTCGGCCTCGCGCTGGACCGGGCGATCGCCGACGAGCGGCTCCGGCTGGAACGCCGACTCGCCGAGCACCGGCGCAACCTGGCCGCCTCCGCCGCCGAACTCGCCGCCGCCCGGGACCGCACCAAGCGCCGGATCGGCGCCCTCACCACCCTGCGCGACGAGGGCCTCGCCCTCGCGCACGGCCTGGCCGCCACCGGCCGCCCCGACCCGGACCGGAGCTGACCGCCATGGACCTCACCCAACTGCGGCTGGTCGCCCTCGGCCACAGCAGCGCGGGCAAGAGCAGTTACCTCGCCGCGATGTACACCCGTCTGGCGGCCGGCCGCAAGGGTTTCCGGCTGGTCACCGCCGACGCCGCCCTCGCCCGTCAACTCACCACCACCGGCAAGCTGCTGGGGCGCGGTGTCTATCCGCCGCCGTCCTCCCGGCGGACGGAGCTGTCGGCCGGTCTCGAGTTCGGCCGCCGCGAGGTCCTCGGCTTCGACTGGACGGACTACCGGGGCGGGGCGCTCACCGGTTCGGCCGCCGACGACCCGGAGACTGCCGAACTGCTGGATCGGCTCCGCCACGCGGACGCGGTGGTCGTCTTCGCCGACACCCAGCGCCTGGTCACCGACCCCGAGTCCCAGGACGAGGTGCGCCGCACCGTGGTACTGCTGCACCGGGCCGTCGACGAGCAGCCGGCACCGCTGCCCGTCGTGCTCGTCTACACCAAGGCCGACCTGGTCACCGACCCCGCCGACTGGGCCCGCGCCCGGGCCGCGGCGGCCCCCCTGGAGGAACTGCTCGTCAGCGGCGGCCGGGTGCGCGGGACGGCGGTCGCCGTCTCCTGCGGCACGACGACGCGCGGCGTCGCCGTGCCCGTCCTGTGGTGCCTGTCCACCCTGCTCACCCATCGGGCGGAGGAGGTGGCCGAGAGCCTCGGGTCGACCAAGGCGCTGATCAAGGACCTGCGCAAGGAGGCCAACGGGATCGACAGCATGGTGTCCTGGTTCAAGGGGGTGGAGAGCGCGGCCAAGCGGCTCAAGTACTGGGAGGGCGTCGGTCGGGAGGAGAAGGCCGAGCTGGCCCGGCTCGGCCGCCCGGCGCGCCGCCTGGCCCGGCTGCTGGACAGCGAGCAGCGCGGTACCGTGCCCCCGGCGGACGCACCGGTCTCGGCCGCCGCCCGATGACGGCCGCCCCGCCGCAGAGCGGCCGACTCGCGCCGCTGGTGGCCGATTTCACCGCCGGGCTGGAGGAGCAGCTGCCCCCGGGACCGCCCGCCGCGGCGGTGCGGGCGGCCCGCGAGCGGCTGGCCGGCGGCGCCCTGCGGATCGCCGTCGGCGGCCGGATGAACGCGGGCAAGTCCACCCTGGTGAACGCCCTGCTGGGGCGCCGGCTCGCCGCGTCCGCCGCCACCGAGTGCACCACCGTGGTGGCCTGGTTCCGGCCCGGACCGCTCAACCGGATCCAGGTCCGCCACCGCGACGGGACCGCGCGCTGGCGGGCGGGCGGCCTGCCGCGCGACCCCCGGGACCTCGGCCTGCCCGTCGAGCAGATCGCCGAGGTGGTGGTCGAGGCCGCCGGACTGCGCCCCGTCGGTGACTGCGAACTCGTCGACACCCCCGGCCTGGACTCGCTCAGCGGCCTCGACGGGCCCGCGCTGGACGCCCTCGCCCGCGCGGACGCGATGATCTACGTCATGCCGCACCCCGGCGCCGGCGACGCCGAGGCCCTCGGCGCCCTGCGCGCCCAGGCCGACGGCCGGATGACCGCGCTCAACGCCGTCGGCGTGCTCAGCCGGATCGACCTGCTCGGCGAGGGCCACGGCGACCCCTGGCCGCGCGCCCGGCAGGTCGCCGCGACCAACGCCGGCCGGCTCGCCGGCCTCGTCGACGAGGTCCTGCCGGTGGTCGGGCTGCTCGCCCAGACCGCCCTCGGGGACGACTTCACCGAACCGGACGCCGCGCTCGTCCGCCGGCTCGCCGACGCACCCGCCGGTGAACTGCGCCGGGCCCTCTACTCCGGCCGGCGCTTCCTCGACCAGGACACCGGGACACTCACCCGGGCCGAACGCGAGCGGCTGTTCGGCCTGCTGGGCGTCTACGGCATCGACACCGCCCTCGCGGCCGCCCGCCGGCACCGCGCCGAGGGGCGGCCGATCGGGGCCGCCGCGCTGCTGGCGGAGTTCCGCGCCGCGTCCGGCATCGCGGCCGTGGTCGAGCAGTTGGGCCGCCGCTTCGTCGACACCGCCGACGTGCTGCGCTCGGCCGCGGCCCTCGGCGCCGTCGAGGCGGCCCTGGACACCGGCGAGGACCTCCCCGCCGACCTGATCCGGCAGGCCCGCGCCCGGATCGGCGAGCTGCGCCGGCACCCGGAGCTCCGCCGCCACGAACTCGCCCGCGCCCTGGCCGCCGTGGCCGGCCGGCGGATCGAACTCGACCAGGACGCGAGCGGGGCCCTGATCGCCCTCGCCACCGGCCGCACCCCGGCCGCCCGGCTCCGGCTGCCCGAGGACACCACCCCCGCCGAACTGCGCCGGGCGGCGGCGCGGGCCGCCCGCGACTGGCGCCGCCTGGAGGACGGCCCGCTGCGCGACGTCGGCCGGTACGCGCGGATCGCCCGAGAACTGTGCGAGGCCATCTACTTCGCCACTCCACCGGAAGGAACCCCATGACCGACCCCGACCGGACCTGGGACGACGGCCGCCTCCACCCCGAGGACGTCATCGAGGCCGCCGACCACACCGCCTACGAGTCCCCGTCCGACTACTACCACGGCGACAACGGCCACGAGCCCGACCCGGCTCCGGACCACGACCGGTCGGCCGAGGACGGCTGGTGAGCCGGGGCCGGGCGTCCTGACCGGGGCTCAGTGGTGCGGGCCGTGCCACCAGTGGCCGGCGCCGGGGTCGTGGTCGGGGTGGTCCGGGGAGGCGAAGGGGTCGTGGTGGTCGCCGTGCTGCCCGTCGTGGCCGCCGTGGTCCTCGCCGTACGGGGTGCCGGTGTCCTCGTGGTGGGGGCCGTGGTGGTGCGGGTCGGTGGACCAGGCGTCGGTGCCCCAGCCGTCGTGGTGCCAGGTGTCCTCGTGGAGCGGCGTCCCGTCCTGGTGGAGGGAGTGCTGCCCGTCGTGTCGCCCGTGCGGCTCGTCCCCGTAGCCGTCGTGGCCCCCGCCGTCGTGGCCCTCGCCGTCGTGGTCACCGCCGTGCGCGTCGTGGCCGTGGTGGCCGTCGTGGCCGTGCTCCCCGTCGTGGTCGCCGTGCCCGTGCCCGTCCCCGCCGTGCCGGCCGTGGTCGCCGTGCCCGTCCCCGCCGTGCCGGCCGTGGTCGTGGTGCCCGTGGTGCCCGTCGCCCGGGTCCCCGTCGTGGTGCGGCGGCGGGTCGTCGTGGTGGCGGGCCGGCGGGGTCGCGCCGAGGGCGATCCCGGCGGCGGCGTCGCCGAGGCCGCGCAGCAGCGCCGAGCGCCGGTCCCGGCGCGGGGCGCCAGGCGCGGACGGCGGGGGGAGCACCACCAGCGCGCCGTGCCGGGGTGTGCCGAGCCAGGCCTTCGTCTTGAAGCGCTTCGCCGGGACGGCCACCGTGACGCTCGTGAAGTCGTCCACGGGGAGGCCGCCGGCGCCTGCCGCGAAGGCGTCCGCGAACAGGTCGTCGGTGACCACGAGCGCCAGATCGGTGTCCGGCGTGTCCTTGAGCGCGGACCGGGCGTGCTCGCAGTCGAGCAGTCGGCAGGCCGTCTCCACGGCGCGGGCCACGTACCCCAGGGCGGCGCGCTGCACCCCGCCCTGGGCGAGGGCCGCCCGGATCCGGAGCCGTCCCGCCGTCCCGGGCGCCCGGTTGAGGGTGTGCAGGGCGTCGCGCAGGCCGAGGACGAGACCGGGCAGCGCCTTGGCCTCGTCGACGTCGGGCGGCAGCAGGAGCAGCTGCCCGTCGCCCCGGTCCTGGGCCTCGCAGCGCGCCCGGTCGACGCCGGCCCGCCCGCAGGCGTGGTCCAGGGCGCGGTCCAGCCGCTCCTGGACGGCCTGCTGCACCCAGTAGGGCCGGCCGCCGTACGCCTCGATGTCGACGACCAGGACGACCCGGCGCAGCCTGGGGGAGAGGGCGCCGCTCATGCCCGGCCGCCCCGGTCGGCGGGGAGCGCTAGTCCGGCCGCCGCGGCGAGCGGGGCGCGGTCCCGGACGACGAGCCCGCGGTAGCCGGTGCGGACGGCGCCCTGGTCCCGGAGGGTGCGCAGGGAGCGTTCGACGCTGGCGGCGGAGAGCCGGGCGAGCGCCGCCAGGTCGGCGTGGCTGAGCGGGATGTCGATCCGCGAACCCTGTTCGGTGGGCACGCCGCAGGAGTCGAGCAGGATGAGCAGGGTGCGGGCGAGCCGGGCGAGGCCGGTGCCGTGGCCGACGTCGATCCGGTAGCGGGTGGCCAGGCGGAGTTTGCGGGTGACGGAGCGCTGGAGCGCGAGCGCGGCGGCGGGGCGGTCGGCGAGGAAGTCGAGGAAGGCGGCGGCGCCGATCTCCCTGGTGGTGCTGGTGCGGACGGCGAGCACGCTGGCGGAGCGCGGTTCGCCGTCCAGGACGGCCAGTTCACCGACGAGTTCGCCGGGCTGGCGGATGGCGAGCAGGGCCTCGCCGCCGTCCTCGGTGGCGGCCACGACCTTCACCCAGCCGCTCAGCAGGACGACGACCCGGTCGCCGGGCTCGCCCTCGATCATCAGGGCCTCGTTGTGCGAGTAGACCCGTCTGGTACCCAGGCCGTGCAGGGTCCGCAGGTCGTCGGTGCCGAGCCCGGTGAACGGGCCGCGTTCGAAGGGAACGACCGGGGCGGTGCCGGGTCTTGCCCGCCCTGCCGCCCCGGTCCGGTCGCGCGAGCTGTCCATGCTGCCTGCCCCCACCCGGTCGGCAACCCGCCCCGACCGGGGCGATTCCGTACGGAACATAGCGCACCGCCCGCCGCGGTGTCAGTCCCGGAGCGCCGTGCGCATCCGGTCCGCCCGGGTCCGGGTTCGGTCGCCGACGAAGCACAACCTCGTTGCGTTGTCGGTTGGTTGACGATGCGTCAGGATTTGGGGGAGCGAGGCGCCGGGTTCCGGGCCTCGGACCGGAGGGGGTAGGACGGTGTTCTCAGGAATACGCCCGCGCAGGATCTGCGCGGTGCTCGGCGCGGCCGTCGCGCTGTCGATCGGCGCCGGTGGGGCGCTCCCCGCCTCGGCGGCGGTGCCCGAGGGGATCGTGCAGGGAGAGGGCTCCTCGGAGGCCGTCCCCGGCACCTATCTGGTGGTGCTCGAGCCGGCCGCCGCGCAGCGGAGTCCGCTCGCCGAGGGGGCGGCGGCGCTGGCCCGCTCGTACGGCGGCACGGTGCGCCGCAGTTTCGGCGCGGCACTGCCCGGCTTCTCGGCCGCGCTGACGCCCCGGCAGGCGCGCCGGCTGGCCGCCGACCCGTCGGTGGCGGTCGTCTCGCAGAACCGCCGGGTGCGGGCCGACGGCGTGCAGACCTCGCCGGAGTCCTGGGGGCTGGACCGGGTCGACCAGCGGCGCTTCCCCTACGACGACCGCTACACCTACCCGGACACCGCCGGCGCCGGGGTGACGGCGTACATCATCGACACCGGGGTGCGGATCACCTCGGAGGAGTTCGAGGGGCGGGCCTCGTACGGCTACGACGCGATCGACGGCGACGACGTCGCGGACGACGGCTACGGCCACGGCACCCACGTCGCGGGGACGGTGGCCGGAGCCACCTTCGGTGTCGCCAAGGCAGCGAAGATCGTCTCGGTCCGGGTGCTGAACGACGACGGCGAGGGCACCACCGAGCAGGTGGTCGCCGGCATCGACTGGGTGACCCGGCACGCCGTCCGTCCAGCGGTGGTCAACATGAGCCTCGGCAGCGAGCCGGACCCGGTGCTGGACGCGGCGGTGGCCGGCTCGATCGCCACGGGCCTGACCTACACCGTCGCGGCCGGCAACCAGAGCGTCGACGCGAACGAGCACTCCCCGGCCCGGGTGCCCAGCGCCATCACCGTCGGCGCGAGCGACCGCGACGACGTTCCGGCCTCGTTCTCCAACTTCGGCCCGCTGGTCGACCTCTGGGCGCCGGGCGTGGACATCACCTCGGCCTGGTACGTGAGCGACCTCGGCGGCATCGGGGTCCAGATGTCGGGCACCTCGATGGCGGCCCCGCACGCGGCGGGAGCCGTCGCGCTGTACCTGGCGTCCCGTCCGGCCGCCACGCCCGCCCAGGTGGCCTCGGCGCTGACCTCGGCGGCGACCGTCGGCTCGCTGCACGAACTCTCCGCAGGCTCGCCGGACCGGCTGCTGTACACCGGTTCGGTGCCGAACCGGCCGCGAGGCCCGCTCTTCGCCGCGCCGGGGCCGGTGGGCTTCGACGGGAAGGGCACGGTGGTCTCACCGGTCACGGTCACCGGCGTCACCGGCAAGGCCCCGCGCGACCTCGACGTGACCGTCGACATCGACTACTGGTGGCGCGGCGACCTCAAGGTGGAACTCGTCGCCCCGGACGGCGCCGCGTTCCTGCTGCACGACACCGACATCGGTGAGGCGTACTCGAACCTGGTCGGCGTCTACGGCGTGGACGCCTCCGCGCACACCGCGGCCGGGGTCTGGCGGCTGCGGGTGACCGACGTCGGCGGCTACTTCCCCGGCACGATCAACAGCTGGTCGCTCCGGTTCTGACGGCGGCGCGGACGGTCGGCCGCGAGGCGGCCGGCCCGGTGCTCAGCAGGTCTCCAGGGCGGCCGCCTCCTCCCGGACCAGCTCGCGCAGCGCGGCGAGCCCGGGACGGCGGTCGTCCAGGCGCCACTGGAGCTCCAGCGGGAGCGTGGCCCGGCCCGCCAGCCGCACCGTGACCACGTCCCCGGTGAGGTGGCCGGTCATCGAGGCGGGCACGAGGGAGAAGGCCCGGCTCTGCGACAGCAGGTAGAGCCGGGAGCCGACGATCCGGGCCGGGCCGACCAGGACCGGCGGCTCCACCCCGCGTTCGGCGCACAGCCCCAGGACGTGGTCGTAGTAGCGCGGGCTCTGTTCGCGCGGCCACAGCAGCAGCGGCAGGTCGCCGAGCTCGTCCAGCCGGACGGCGTCCCGCCCCGCCAGCGGATGGTCCCGGCTGAGGGCGACGTGCACCGGCTCGTCGGCGATCCGCTCCCGCCGGTAGCCGGGGACGTCGTCGAGGAAGCGGCCGAGGCCGAGGTCGGCGAGTTCGCCCGCCAGGGTGGCGGACACCCGGCCGGTGTCCACCGAGAGTTCGGCCAGGACGAGTTCGGGCAGTTCGCGCTCGGCCCGGCTCACCACGGCCGGCAGCAGCCGGTTGACCACGGTCGGGGAGGCGACGATCCGCGCCGTGCCGAGCCTGGTCTCCTCGTGCAGCCGCACCCGGGCGAGCAGCGTGCCGGCCTGCTCCAGCAGCCGGGCCGATTCGGCGGCCATCACCTCCCCGGCCGAGGTCAGCCGCACGGACCGGCGGCTGCGGTCGAAGAGTTCCACCCCGACCGTCCGCTCCAGCCGGGCGACCTCCTGGCTGACCGTCGGCTGGGAGATGTGCAGGCGTTCGGCCGCCCGGCCGAAGTGCAGGGTGTCGGCCACCGCGAGGAAGACCTCCAGCTGGCGCAGGGTGAGACTCGTAGCCCGACTCATAGTCCGGAGTCTATGAGAAGGGCCGGTATTCATTCTGGATCCCGATGTGATCGCTCCCTAGGCTGAGCCCACCGCTGCCACACCGTGGTGGCAGCCTCACAGGGAGCGAACGCCATGACCGGACTGCCCATCCGCATCTCCCAGGAAGTCGCCGAGGCCGTCGCCGCCGGCGCCCCCGTGGTCGCCCTGGAGTCGACGATCTTCACCCACGGGCTGCCCCGGCCGCGCAATCTGGAGGTCGCGCTGGAGGCGGAGCAGCGGCTGCGCGCCACCGGCGTCGTCCCGGCCACCATCGGCGTCCACGCGGGCGTGCCGACGGTCGGCCTGTCCACGGCACAGATCGAGGAGCTGTCGGCGGCCGAGGGCCTCGACAAGGCGAGCCTGCGCGACCTCCCGGTGGTGGCGGCGCTCGGCCGGCACGGCGGCACCACCGTCGCCGCGACCGCCTTCCTCGCCCACCGGGCCGGCGTGCGGGTCTTCTCCACCGGCGGCCTCGGCGGCGTCCACTTCGGCGCCTCCGAGAGCTTCGACGAGTCCGCCGACCTGACCACCCTGGCCGCCACCCCGGTGACCGTGATCAGCGCCGGTGTGAAGTCGATCCTCGACATCCGGGCCACCCTGGAGCGCTTCGAGACCCTCAACATCCCCGTCATCGGCTACCGCACCCGCCGCTACCCCGGCTTCTACGTCACCGACTCCGGCCACGAGATCGCCTACCGGGTCGACACCCCGGAGGAGGCGGCGCGGGTGATCGAGGCCCGGGACGGCCTCGACCTGCCGCAGGCCGTGCTGATCGCCAACCCGGTCGACCCGGACAAGCAGCTCCCGCCGCGCGAGCTCGACGCCCTGCTGGCCCGCGCCTGGGCCGAGGCCGACACCCGGGGCATCAAGGGCAACGCCGCCACGCCGTTCCTGCTCGACTTCATCCAGCGCGACACCGAGGGCCGCAGCCTGGAGGTGAACATCGAGGTCTACCGGGGCAACGTCCGCCTCGGCGGGGAGATCGCCACCGCGCTGGCCGCCGCCCGTAACGAGGGCTGACCGGTGCTGGGAGTGCTCGGCGACCTCGTGGAGGACGTCGTCGTCTGGGTGGCCGGACCGCTGCGGCACGGCACGGACTCGGCCGCCCGGGTCTTCCGGCAGCGCGGCGGCAGCGCCGCGAACGTCGCGGCCTTCGCCGCCGGGCAGTGCCCGGTCCGCTTCCTCGGCTGCGTCGGCGACGACCCGGCCGGCGGCGGCCTGGCCGCCGAACTGGCCGGCCACGGTGTGGACGTGCGGGTCGCGCACCGGGGCCGCACCGGCAGCATCGTGGTGCTGATCGACGACGCGGGCGAGCGCACCATGCTGCCCGACCGGGGCGCGGCCACCCTGCTGGAGACCGTCCCGGACGCCTGGCTGGACGGCCTGACCCATCTGCACGTGCCCGCCTACTCCTTCGACGGCGAACCGGTCGGCACGACCGCCGTCGACGCGCTGCGCCGGGTCCGCTCGGCCGGTGGGACGACCTCCCTGGACGCCTCCTCCACCGGGATGCTCGAGGGCTTCGGCCGCGAGCGCTTCCTGGCCCTCGCCGAGCAGCTGGCGCCGACCCTGCTGTTCGCCAACCGCTCCGAGTCCGCCTACCTGGGGCTGCTCGTCGACGGGCGGCCCGGTCCGGAGCGGGCCCGGCTGGGGGCCACCACGGTGGTCACCAAGTCGGGGGCGGAGGCGACCACGATCGACGTGCCGGGCGCGGCCCCGGTCACCGTGCCGGTCCCGCCGGTGGGCGAGGTCCGCGACCTCACCGGTGCGGGCGACGCCTTCGCGGCCGGGTTCCTCGCGGCGTTCCTGGACGCGCGGCTGACGGGGGCCGAGCCGGGTGTGCAGGGAGCGCCGGGCCTGCGCGAGGCGGCGGCGCGCGGCCACCGCTGCGCGGCGCGGGTGCTGGCCTCGCCCGGGGCCTCCTGCACGGAGGACTGAACCGGGGCGCGCCGTCCCCGGCCTGCCGGGTCCCCCCCGTCGCACCCGCGACCGGGGGCGGACCTGTCGGGCGGTCGGGGTGCGGCCGGGGAAGGCAGCGATGCCGGGGCGCCACGATCTAGGTCATGACCTGACCTACACGGCTCCTATCGTGGTCCACGTCGGACGGAACGGCCCGACGCACCACGGCAACCACGAAGGCGGAGCACCATGAACGGCACCACGACCACCACCACCGTCGCGGCCACCGGCGAGCGCGCCGACCTGCTGGAGCAGTTCACCAAGCAGCGCGAGTTCCTGCGCTTCACCACCCGGGACCTGACGGACGAGCAGGCCGCGCGCCGGACCACCGCCGGCGAACTGTGTCTGGGCGGTCTCGTCAAGCACGTGACGAACTGCGAGCGCACCTGGGTGGACTTCATCCTCGAGGGCCCCTCCGCGATGCCCGACTTCGCGAACATGACCCAGGAGGACCTCGAGCGCCGCACGGACGAGTTCAAGCTGCTGCCCGGCGAGACGCTCGCGGGCGTGCTCGCCGACTACGCCGAGACGGCCCGCCGCACGGACGAGCTGATCGCCGTGCTGCCCGATCTCGACGCCTCGCACCCGCTGCCGAAGGCCCCGTGGTTCGAGGCGGACGCCCGCTGGTCCGCCCGCCGGGTCCTGCTCCACGTGATCGCCGAGACCGCGCAGCACGCGGGTCACGCCGACATCCTGCGGGAGTCGCTGGACGGCGCCAAGACCATGGGCTGAGGCCGCCCCGCCCGCGGTGGGCGTGCCCCGTTGTCCGGGACACGCTCACCAACGGCGCAGGGTCCGACGGCGGGGGCGACGGGTCGGGTAGTCAATGGCTCGTCCCATCGCCACCCGAAAGGGGTTCGTCATGACCTTCGCCAAGTCCGCCGCCCGGGCCGTCGGCTCCGTTCTGCTGCTCGCCGCCCCCCTGCTCGCGCTGCCGCTCGCCACCGCGCAGCCGGCCGCCGCCGAGGGTCCGCACAACGCGAAGGAGGCCGCCGTCTGCCGCCAGATGCTGGGGAGTCTGCTCGGTTTCGCGGGTGCGACCACGAGTGCCGTCTGCGCCGTCCAGCCGGAGGACGGTGCGCCCACGACCCGCTGAGGCAGGGCCTGTTGCGGGCCCGTGCGGGGGCGTCGCCCGGGTGGGCCGGATGCAGTCGAAGGTCAAGATCGTGTAATGATGTTACTGACGGGTTATCGCGTGATGTCCCGTCAGTGAACCTCGCACGACCGTAAGGAAGCACCATGCGTCGACGCATTCCCGCCCTCGTCCTGACCGCCGTCCTGGCCGGCGGCGGCCTGGCCACCGTGGCCCAGGTCGCCACCGCCCAGCCCGCCGCGGCCGGTTCGATCAAGGTGAACATCAACCAGCTGCGTCAGCAGGTCTCCGACCTGCGCCAGAAGGCCGCCACCCTGGACCACTACGGCGCCCACGCCGAGGCCGCCAAGGCCCGGGCCGAGGCCAACGCCATCCAGCGCCGGATCGACCAGCTGGAGAAGTCCGAGCGCGAGTCGGGCCGCCGTTTCTGACGGTCGCCCACCGACAACCGCACAGCGACGGCGCCGCCCGTCCTGCCCGCACGGGCCGGGACGGGCGGCGCCGCCGCGTGCGGTCGGTGAATCACCTGCGGCGCGCGCCCCGTTCGCGCGCCCGTGATGCTCCGGGCACGAACCGGCCATTCTCGTGCGAGGTCCGGGACCCTTCGGCGGCCGGGCCCGCGGGCGTGTGCGGCGGGTGTCGGGGGCCTCCGCGTGCGCGTGTCGCCCGTCGCCGGGTGGCCGGATACCCGCTCGACCCCGCGGGGTGCCGATGGTTAGTGTCGGACCGAAACTTACGGTGACCGACCGGACACGCTGGGCATCCGCATCCGTGTGCGTCCGGGCGTCGGCCGTCCCTCCGCTCGAAGGGGAGCACCCCATGCGATCCATCACGACGACGAGGCCGCTCGTCGCCCTCGGCCTGGCCCTCGGCATCGCCGTCGGTGGCCTGGCCGTCGGTGGCGCGGCCACCACCGCCGCCGCCACCACCACCTCCGTCGCGGCCGCGCCGGCCGTGCGCGCCGTCCAGAACTTCGGGCTCAGCTCCGCGCAGGCCGGGAACGTGCAGAACTGGCTGAAGCAGAACTGGGGTTACAACGGCGCCATCGACGGGCAGCTCGGCACCGAGAGCTGGAAGGCGTTCCAGCGCAACCTCAAGCAGTTCTGGGGCTACCCCGGAGCCATCGACGGCATCCCCGGCACCGAGACGGTCAAGGCGCTGCAGCGGCTGCTGAAGGACGGCGGCTGGGGCTACAGCGGTGCGATCGACGGCATCGCCGGTGCCGGTACCCGGGCGGCGTTCAAGAGCTTCGCCGACGGCATCTGACCGCCGGGCCGCCCGGCCGCCCGGCCGCCCGGCCGCCGGGCCGCCGGGCAGTTGGGCAGTTGGGCCCCGAACCCCCGGGACCCCGGGCCTCCGGAGCCGGGCGTACCGTCCGCCGCCACCCGTCGGCGGACCGTACGCCCGGCCCGCGCCGGTTGCGGTAGGGTGACGGACGCCGTAGCGGAACACGAAGAACGGGGAGGTGAGAACCCATGACCGCTGTGCCGGATCGGGTGCTCCCCGGCCGTGACCACGGCGCCCCCGCACAGGTGCACGCCCGGTCCTGAAGCCGGCCGTACCGCGTGGGAGCGTCCGCCGTCCGGCGAGATGTGCGCGGAGAGCCCCGGGTCGGACGACGTCCTCCCACCTGTGCTCCTAGGGGTTCCCTTGCCTGTCCACCCGTCCGCCTCCCTCCGTTCCTCCGTGACCGCCAGGCTGCGTGCCGCCGGCTGCGTCTTCGCCGAGGACGAGACACGCATCCTGCTCTCCGCCGCCGACACCCCCGCCCGGCTCGCCGCCATGGTCCGCGACCGCGCCGCCGGCCGTCCGCTCGAACACGTCGTCGGCTGGGCCGAGTTCGCCGGTCTGCGGATCGCCGTCGACCCCGGGGTGTTCGTGCCCCGGCGGCGCAGCGAGTTCCTGGTCCGCACCGCCGCCGCGCTCGCGCGCGAGCACGCGCAGGTCGTCGATCTGTGCTGCGGCAGCGGAGCCCTCGGCGCGGCGCTCGCCGCGACGGCCGGCCACCCCGTCCGGCTGTGCGCGGCCGACGTCGACCCGGCCGCCGTGCGCTGCGCCCGCCGCAACCTGGCCGGGTCCGCGGCCCCCGGTGCCGAGGTGTTCGAGGGCGACCTCTTCGACGCCCTGCCGACCCGTCTGCGCGGCCGGGTGGACGTCCTGCTCGCCAACGTCCCCTACGTGCCCACCGCCGACATCGAGTTCCTTCCGGCCGAGGCCCGGGTGCACGAGGCCCGGCCGGCCCTGGACGGCGGCGCCGACGGCCTCGACGTACTGCGCCGGGTCGCCGCCGAGGCCCCGCACTGGCTGGCCCCGGGCGGTGCGCTGCTGTTCGAGACCAGCGACCAGCAGGCCGGAGCGGCCCTCGGGGTGGTCACGGCGGCCGGGCTCACCGCAGCCCTGGGCCACGACGAGGACCTCGACGCCACGGTGGTGACGGCCGTGCGGCCGCCGCTCGGGACGCCGTAGCCACCCGGGCCGGACCGCGGCGGCCGGCCGCGGTCCGGCCCCACGGCGGCGGTCCGGCCCGGACGCCCCCGCGGCGCCGTAGACGCGCACACATGCGGCTGAGCGCGAGGACCATGTCGGCGCGGTGGCGCGCGGAGTTGACTGATGCCCATGAACGAGAACACGAACAGCAACCAGCAGCCCGCCGCCACCACCACCCCCACCGCCGCCCGGACCGTCCTGGTCACCGGCGGGACCGGCAAGACCGGCCGACGCGTCGCCGAGCGCCTCACCGCCCTCGGCCACACCGCCCGGATCGGCTCGCGCACCGCACCGATCCCGTTCGACTGGGAGGACGACACCACCTGGGACGCCGCTCTGGAGGGCGTCGGCGCCGCCTACCTCGCCTACTACCCCGACCTCGCCTTCCCCGGCGCGGTGGAGACCGTCGGCGCCTTCGCCCGGCGGGCCGCCAAGGCGGGCGTCGGCCGCCTGGTCCTGCTCTCGGGACGCGGCGAGGAGGCGGCGCAGGCGGCCGAGGCGGCGGTCGCCGAGGCCGGTACCGGCTGGACCGTGGTCCGCTGCGCCTGGTTCGACCAGAACTTCTCCGAGAGCTTCTTCCTGGAGCCGGTGCTCGCCGGTGAACTGGCGCTGCCGACCGGGGTCGCCGTCGAGCCGTTCGTCGACGTCGACGACATCGCGGAGGTCGCCGCGGCGGCGCTCACCGAGGACGGCCACGACGGCGAGGTGTACGAGCTGACCGGGCCGCGCCTGCTCTCCTTCGCGGACGTGGCCGCCGAACTGTCGGCGGCCACCGGGCGCGAGATCCGGTTCACGGCCGTCTCCCTGGAGGAGTACCGCGCGCTGCTGGCCACCGTCGGCCTGCCCGGCGAGTTCGCCGACCTGTTCTCGATGGTCCTGGACGGACGCAACGCCCATCTGGCGGACGGCGTCCGGCGCGCGCTCGGCCGCCCGGCGAGGGACTTCGCGGACTACGCGCGGGCCGCCGCGGCGACCGGTGTCTGGAACGTCTGAACCCTCCGGCCCCGCCCGGCCCTGCCCCCCGCCCAGTCCTGCCGCCTCTCCCGGTCCGGGGATCCGTTCACCGCGATCCCCGGACCGCCCGCCGCCACTCCGTGCCCTCGACCGCCCTCCACATCCTCCGGAGCCCGCCATGTCCGCCGCCCTCGGTGCCGCCCCCGTCCGTGACCTCGCCGCCGCGACCACCACCGCCTCCCGCGCCGTCGGACCGGTGCTGGCCGCCGCCACCGCCGCGACCGGCCTGATGGCCGGCCTCTTCTTCGCCTTCGACGTCGCCGTCATGCCCGGCCTCGCCGCCGGCGACGACCGCACCTTCGTGACCGCGATGCAGCACATCAACGCGTCCATCCTCAATCCGGTCTTCGGGGCGGTCTTCGCCGGCGCCCTGGCCCTGCCGGCCGTCGGCACCTGGCTGCTGCACCGCTCCGGGCAGCGCGCCGCCACCCTGTGGACGGCGGTTGCCTCCCTGCTCTACCTCGCCGCGCTCGTCCTCACCTCCGCCGTCAACGTCCCGCTCAACGACCGCCTCGCCGCGGCCGGCGACCCGGCCGCCGTCACCGACCTCGCCGCCGTGCGCGCCGCCTTCGAGCCGACCTGGACGACGGCCAACATCGCCCGCACGGTGCTCTGCACGGCCGCCGCCGTCGCCCTCACCCGCGCGCTGCTGCTGCACCGCCGCCCGGGGTCCCGTTGACCGGGGGGCCGTCGGCGGTCGGCCTCCCCACCGTGGGCCCGGCGGCCGTGGGCCTTCCCGCCGCGGGCCCGGCCGCCGAGGGTTGGTCGGCCCCGGGCCGGTGGACCGTCCGCGAGCCGCTGACCGCCCGTCACCTGTGCCCGGTCCGACCGACGTCACCGGCACCCGGACCACCGCCGCGTCTAGGCTGTCCCCTCATGGACACCCTGACCGGGCTGCTCGACGGCCCCAAGGCGCGCGGCGCGTTCCTGCTGCGCTCCGTCCTCAGCGCGCCCTGGGCCCTGCGGATCGAGGACCGCGCACCGCTGTCGCTGATCACCATGCTGGACGGTGAGGCCTGGATCCTCCCGGACGGGGCGGATCCGGTCCTGGTGCGGCCGGGGGACCTCGCCCTGCTGCGCGGGCCGGAGGCCTACACGGTCGCCGACCACCCGCGGAGCGAGCCGGACATCCTGATCGGCCCCGGGCAGATCTGCTCCCGGGACGGCGCCAGTGTGGCCACCTCGATGGCGCTCGGCGTGCGGACCTGGGGAGAGACCCGGCCGGACGACGACCGCCCCTCGGTGATGCTGTCCGGCACCTATCTGGCCGAGCACGAGATCGGCCGCCGGCTGCTGGGCCACCTGCCGACACTGCTGGTGCGGCCCGCCGGGGCGGACACCACCGAGGACACCCTGGTCCGGTTGCTCGCCACCGAGGTCACCCGTGCCGAGCCGGGGCAGGAGGTGGTGCTGGACCGGCTGCTGGACCTGCTGGTGGTCGGGGTGCTGCGGAGCTGGCTCGCCGCCCCGGACGGTTCGGCGCCCGGCTGGCTGCGCGCCCAGGCGGACGAGGTGGTGGGCCCGGCGCTGCGGCTGCTGCACGACGATCCGGCCCGGCCGTGGACGGTGGCGGCGCTCGCCACCGAGGTCGGGGTCTCCCGGGCGGGCCTGGCCCGGCGGTTCACCGCGCTGGTCGGCGAGCCGCCGATGGCGTACCTGGCGAACTGGCGGCTGGCGGTGGCGGCGGACCTGCTGCGCGACCCTGGGCTCACCGTCGCGGCGGTGGCCCGCCGGGTCGGGTACGGCGACGCGTTCGCGCTCAGCACCGCGTTCAAGCGGGTGCGCGGGCTGACCCCGCAGGAGCACCGCCGGCTGGCTGCCTCCGCCGAGACGGCCGAGGCGGGCGGTGCGGCCGTCGGCCTGCCGGGCGGAGCGGAGGGCGAGGCCGCGGGCGACGCCCCGGCCGGGCCGTCGCCCGCGGCGCGGTCGGCCGCGGTCCCGACCACGGTGGTGCTGGCCGCCGGCTGACCGGTCGGTGGTCGATGGTGCGGGTGCGGGTGCGGGGCCGTGCCGCGACGCCGTCGGCCCGGTTCTCAGCTCGGCCGCAGGTGGCAGTGCAGGACCAGCGCCCAGCAGAGGAAGCCGAGGGCCGCCGTGGACAGCAGCGCCCGGGCCGCGTTCCAGCGCACCCACCTCGCCCGGAACGGCCCGCACATCCGCGCCGACTGCCCGGTGCGGCCCGGTCGGGCGGTCGGGCCCGACTCCCGGGCCGGACCCAACTCTCCGGCCTGCTCCGCCAGCGCCTGGTTCAGCGGGAGGTTCACCATCCTGGTCACCACCAGGGAGGCGGTGTAGCAGACCAGCGCGCCTACCGCCGCCGGAAGCACCCGACGGCCGTCGCTCGGCAGGTGCAGCACGACGGCCACGCTCGTGAAGACCAGCGCGCCGACGAATCCCACCAGGAACCACCCGTTGAGGATCGCCACGTTGAGCCGCTGCATCACCTGGGCGACCATGAAGTCCCCGGTGCTGCCGAGCCCGGGCGTCACCGAACAGGCGTAGGTGTAGAACAGTCCGGCGGTCAGTCCGGTGGTGACCGTCGCCGCCACCAGTGCGAAGACCCGCATCGCCTCCATGTCGTCCCTGCCCCCGTTCGTTCGCCCGGAACCGCCCGGTCGGAGCGGCCCGCGTGCCGATCATCCGTCATCGAACTGCCGTTTGCCCACCGAATTGGCGGATACACACCCGATGATGACGGATGGTCATGTCAATCGCGGCCGGAACCCGTCGCGGAGGCGGATCCTCCGGTGTGCGGGGCGAGCGCGGCGTACAGGGACTCGACGGTCCAGTGGCCGGCCGCGCCCGGCCGGGTGGTGAGGTAGACGCTCGCCCGGCGTGCGGACCAGCCGTGCGCGTCGGTCAGTCCGGCGGCGATGGCCCGCAGGTAGCGGGCCCGCGGGGCGTTCAGTTCGGCCTCGGCGAGCCTCCACGGGGCGGTGACGGTCAGCACCGGGAGGCCCTCCAGGGTGCCGAGGCAGACCAGGGTCCGGTAGCGGCCGGGCCCCTGCTGGTCGCGGCCGGTCCGCAGTACGGTGCCCAGGTCGAGGTCCGTGCCCGGCCCGCCGCCGGTCTCCTGGGCGGCGATGTCGCTGAACTGCCCCGCCGTCAGCAGATGGGCGCGGGCGGGCGCGGTGCCCGGTCCGTACGGGTCGTAGAACGCCATGCCGCCGCCCCAGACCCGCGACTCCAGGGCGAAGTAGAGACTTCCGGGCAGTCGAACGGGCACCGACCGCCGCGGCGGCCGGCCGTCCCGGCAGCCGGGGTACTCCCGGGCGCCGTCGGCCGGCCGCCCGCCGCCCAGGTAGCAGGCGAGCCGCTCGGTGTGCATGTTCGAACCGTAGGCGGCGTACCAGACCGGACCGTCCCGGCCCGGGGCGTCCGCGGCGTCCGCCGGGTCGACGGGCCATCGGATCGGCAGGATCGGTCGGATCGGTCGGATCGGCAGGGAGTCCTCCACGGCCGGTGACGCTACCCGCCCTCGGGCGCGTTACTCGTGGAGCACACTTTCGAGTGGACCGGGTATGACGGCCCTGGACCGGGGGGTAGGGCGCCGGCATGACGACCCGCGGACCTCAGGACGCGCCCTGGCGCGCGGACGGCCCGCCGTGCCCGGGCGGGAGCTGCTGCCCGGGCGTCCTTCCCGGCGTTGTGGTCGGCGTTGTGGCCGGCTCCGCCTCCGGCGCCGCGTCCGGCCGCGTCTGGCGTGTCCGGCGTGTCCGGCGTGTCCGCCGCGATCGCCCCGGCCGGCGCGCCGGGTGCGCGCCGACCGGGGCGTCCGGGCGGGGGTGGGGCGGATCGGGCCGGGTCGGGTGAGGCCGGGGAAGTGCCCCGCGGTCAGCGGCCGCTGGAGACCGAGGCCGCCGGGCGAGCGGCGGTCGCGGTGGCGGCCGGGGCGGGCCCGCCCTCGGTGCCGGGGGTGACGGTGACGAAGGCCGCGCGGCCCTTGCACTGCGCGTTCTTCTCGGCAGTGGTCATCTTGCGGGCGTTCCAGGTCACCACGCCGGCCTCCTGCGGGACCGGTCCGGTGCCGGAGAAGTTCTTGACGTACCAGACGTAGTGGCCCCAGTGCTTCGACTTGTAGTGCAGCTCGTAGGTGCCGCTGGCGGACTGCAGGTGGGTGTTGCGGTCGACCCAGCCGACCTGCCCGGCCGGCACCTGGAGCGTGGTCTCCTCGGCGAAGGTGTCCGCCCAGGCCCACTTGTGGCCGTAGGTGGCCTTGAACGTGACCTCGAACTTCTCCAGGAAGTCGAATCCGGCCGTCACCGAGATCTCGGTCGAGACGGTGTTCTCCCCGCTGGTCTGCTCGGTCCAGGTCATCTTCCTGGTCTGCGGGGTGGAGGAGCAGTTGTAGCCGCGGGCCACCTCGTGCGCGCCGCCGTACGTGTAGCTCGCGTTCCCGGTCGGCCGGAAGTCGCAGCTCTCGGTGGCCTTGCCGCAGTCCTTCAGCAACTGGGCGACGGTGGGCGACTCGCCGTAGGTGAAGTCGATCGAGCTGGCCCGGTCGTTGAGGTCGCCGATCCAGTCCTGGTCGCCGACCTGGTAGCCGGTGTTGGCGCCGGAGAAGTCGGTGTGCTCCCAGTGCCGCACCTGGCAGTTGTTGAAGGTCTTGTAGGAGCTGATCCGGTCGTTCCAGTCGGCGCCCAGGGCCAGCTGCCAGCGGGCGCTGCCGCAGGCGGAGGGGCCGGTGACGCTCAGGCTGGCGCCACCGAAGTTGCCGTGCTCGTACTCGGTGGACAGCACGACGGCGGCAGCGGCCGCCGCCGCTCCGGGCCGTGCGTCCCGCGCCCGGTTGCCGACCGCCTCGCCCGCCCGGTCGATCCGGTCGGCGAACGACGGGTCGGCCATCGCGGTCTCGACGTCCAGCGGAGCGTCGGCGACCAGACCGCCCGTGGCGGCGGCGATGGCCTGCCGGTAGGTGTCGAAGCAGCGCAGGTCGCCGCCCTCGACACTGACCGTGCAGTGCTGGGGAGCTCGGGTGGCGGCGGTCGCGGTGGCGGAGGCGAAGGCGAGCAGGGAGCCGGCGGCGGCGAAGACGCCGACGGACTTGAGGTGGCCGGTGCGCATGGGACGGTGGTCCTCTCCGGAACGGGGAAGCGGGCGGACGGAGCACGGGCGCGCCGGGGAACGCCGGCACGGACGGGTGCCGGGGAGCGTGCCGTCGGCGTTCCGGTGAGTGCGCGGCCGCCTCCGTCGACGGAGACCATAGGGGCGCCCGGTGGCCGCCCGGCGACCCCTTGAGCGAAATCTGAGGATGCGGCGGAGGATGCGTCCCGACGGGCACCGGCCCCGCTGTCGGGCGGCATCGGGACCGCACAGGTGGCGACCCCGAAGTGTTTGTTCCGGAGCGGAGTCGGCGACTGTCCGGACGTGTACGACAGGCCGGTGCCGGGTTGCCCCGGCGTCTGCCCACTCGGGCACACGGCCGTCACCCGTGCCGTTGCCACGGGACCGTCGTGGCCGAGGGGCGGCCGGTTCAGCCGGCCGTCGGCTGCGGGTCGGTGGCCCGAGGGCCGGTGGGCCGCGGCTCGGTCGGTTCCGCGACGGCGGGCCCGGGCCCGGTGCCGGTGACGGTGCGGCCGGAGGTGCGGGCGGCCAGGGCCTGCCGGGCCCGGTCCGCGCGATCGGTACCGGCGGCGGCGTCCAACTCCCCGCCGTCCGGGTGGAACCACGCCCAGTCGGTGATCTCCCCGTCCCGGCAGCCGAGCCGGACGGTCTCGGGGTCGGCCGTGCCGAAGTCGTGGAAGAACTGGACGATCGGGTGGTCCGCGCCCGGCTCGGGGTGCCGCCAGAACACCGCCAGCAGCGGCCCGGCAGGCCGGTCGAGACCGGTCTCCTCGCGCAGCTCGCGGGCCGCCCCGGTCGGCGAGTCCTCGTGGGTGTCGAGCACGCCGCCGGGGAAGTTCCAGGCCGCGGTCCGCGGCCGCCGGTCCGGTTCCCGGACCCGGGGCTTGACCATCAGCAGCCGCCCGTCCGGGGCGGTCACCACGGCAGCCGTGCACAGCCACGAGCGCGGGGTGGTGGCCAGCCACTGGGCGCGCGGCAGATGCGGTCGCGCCGGGCCGTGGGCACGCAGGAACCGCACCGTCGCGGGGGTGACGCCCGGGAGGTTGTCCGTGAAGAACCAGGCATGCGTGCTGTGCCGGGGGAGGGCGAGCCGGTCCAGCGCGCCGGGCGCGTGCGCCGACAGCGCGTACACGTGCCGCAGCGCCGGTTCCGCGGTGTCCTCGAACACCCCGACCGGGCGCTCCGCCACCCCGGCCGTCCCACAGCTCTCGGCCAGCGCCCGGACGGCGCCCCGCGCCGGGTCCTCGCCCGGGCGCACCGCAGCGGACGGCAGCTCCCAGCGGCCGTCCGGGCGGCGCAGCAGCAGGACCCGGCCGAGGGTGTCGGTCACCAGCACGGCGGCGACGGGGACGGACCCGTCGGGCACTCCGGTGACGGAGGTGCCGGGGACGGACGGCTCCGCGCCGTGAGCCCTGGTCGGCGGCAGGGGACGGGGGGAACGGTGCACCTGGAGGTCTCCTTGGGCGAGGGGGATCAACGGGGCGGGGAAAAGGGGGACCGGGCCTGGCCTCAGGGGGGCGCCCGCCTGGCCGCGCCGAGTGTCCCCGGCGGCCCCTACCCGCCCGGATCCGGTGCGGAACGCCCACCGCCGCTCCGCCCCGGAGGCCCGGGAGCACGGTGGCGCGGCGCGTCCGGGTCCGTCCGCCTTCCGCGCCCCGTGCGCCGGACCCCGTCCCCGTGCCCGTTCCCGGCCCCGGCCGCATTCCTGCATCCGGCTCCGGCCCCGGACCCGGACCCCGGGGGCCGCTGTCCTCCCGCCGCTCACCGCTCCCCGCCCGGCGGGGGACTCGGGCACACCGCGGCGGGGTGCCCCGGCGGGGCGGGGTGGCCCAGCAGCGACCAGAGCACCCACCCCGTCAGCCCGTTGCGCACCACGACGACCCGGCTCCAGCGCGTCCCGAGCGGCGAGATCCAGGTGTCGACGATCTCCACCCGCTCCCCGCAGTGGGCCAGGCCCAGCACCGCGCCGTCGACCGAGGGCTCGCGCCGGACATTGGCGGCGTTCACCGTGACCACCCAGCCGCGCGGAGCGCTCTGCGGCGGAGGTCCGGCGTGCCGCTCCGGCTGCGGTGGAGGGTGGTCGGTCCCGGCGGCCGTCGCCGGGAGGACGAGGATCAGCAGGGAGAGCGCGGTCCAGCCGACCCTTCCGGGGTGTGCAGGCATACCGGGCACAACGAGCCGATCCGGCGGCGGCCGACCGCGCGCGCCCACGGCCACCCGGAAGGCTGCCCCGGCTCGCTCGGGCGGGTGCAATCACCGCGCCGCCCGTGCCCTCCGGAATCCGCCCGGCCACGGCTCCCGCCCCTGTCCCGCCCCTGTCCCGTCACCTGTTCCGTGACCCGCCCCGCCACCTGCCCCGCCACCGGAGCCGTCGGACGTCCCGCCGCGCCGGCCTCGGCGGTTGCGGCTCGGGCCGGATCGGACAAGGACCGGGCGTCCACGGAGCGTTCGGCCGCCCCGGCCGGTCGGCCCGTTGACGGCCCGGGCCCCTACGATGGCGGCCATGAACACTGGGGGGCCGGAGACACGGCTCATCGACAACCGCTTCGAACTGCTGGAACGCCTCGGTGGCGGCGGCATGGGCCTGGTCTGGCGCGCCCGGGACACCATGCTGCACCGCGAGGTCGCGCTCAAGGAGGTCCGCCCGCCGGACCCGGCCATGGCCGCGGCCAACCCCGAGGCCGCCCACGAGCTGCGCGAGCGGGTCCTGCGCGAGGCCCGCGCGCTCGCCCGTCTCCAGCACCCGCACGTCGCGGTGATCCACCACATCGTCGACACCCCCGACCACCCCCACCCCTGGCTGGTCATGGAGCTGGTCAGCGGCGGCAGCCTCGCCGACCGGATCGCCCGCGGCCCGCTCACCGTCCCGGAGGCCGCCAGGATCGGCCGCGGTGTGCTCTCCGCACTGTGCGCCGCCCACGCGGCCGGCATCCAGCACCGCGACGTCAAGCCCGGCAACGTGCTGCTGCGCGCCGACGGCACGCCCGTCCTCACGGACTTCGGCATCGCCGCGATGCAGGACGCCAACACCGCGCTCACCGCCACCGGCGCGCTGATCGGCTCGCCCGAGTACATCGCCCCGGAACGGATACGCGGCGAGGAGGGCAACCCGTCCTCCGACCTCTGGTCGCTCGGCATGCTGCTGTACGTCGCCGTCGAGGGCCACCACCCGCTGCGCCGCGGCACCACCCTGGCCACCCTCGCCGCCGTCCTGGACGAGCCGCTGCCGCCGCCGACCCGCTCGGGTTCACTGGGGCCGGTGCTGGCCGCGGTGCTGGCCCGCAATCCGGCGGTGCGGCCCGACGCCGCGCAGCTCGACCGGGCCCTCGCCGCCGCCGAGGCGAGCGCCGGTCCCGGTCCGGCGCTGCCGCAGGGCTCCTGGCAGCCCACCTTCCTGGACACCCCGCGCCCGCCGGCCGGTCCGGACCCGACCGCGGCCTTCGGGGCGCCGAGCCCCGGCTTCGGGACGCCGAACCCGGCGTTCGGCACCCCGAACCCGGCCTTCGGCACCCCGAACCCCGCTTTCGGTACGCCGAACCCGGCGTTCGGCACCGCGCAGACCGAGTACCCCCTACCGAGTCCCGCCCACGGCGGCGAAGCCGCCACCGACGGAGGGCACGTCGGCACCACCGGCGCCCAGTACCTGGGAGCCACCGGACCCACCGTGCCCCCGCCGCCCGCCCGCCGCCGCACCGGCGCCACGGTGACGCTCGCCGTCGCCGGGGTGGCGCTGGCGAGCGTGCTGGCCTGGAACCTCCGGCCGGACAACGACGGTTCGGGCGGTACCACGGGCAGCACCGGCGCGGGCTCCGCCCCCAAGGGGACGAACGCGCCCGCCGACCCCGGCGGCCCCCCGGCATCGACCGGAACCGCCGCGCCCACCGGCCCGGACACCACCGCCTCCGCCGCCCCCACGGCGAAGCCCTCGCCCAGCGCGCCGAAGAGCACCGCACCGGCCAAGGACCTGCTCACCCCGGACGGCATCCGCACCGTCGTCGCCGCGATCACCGCGCAGAGCGGCACCACCAAGGTCAAGCAGCTCTCCGTTTACCCGGAGTACGCGAGCGCCCAGGTCCCCACGGCCGACGGTCGCGGCTACGACTGGTACGACTACCGCAACGGCAACATCGCCAAGCGACCCGGTGGGTCGATGGCCAAGGAGAAGACGGTCGATCTGGCACAGTACGACTGGGACACCGTCCCGGCGCTGCTGAAGAAGGCCAACGAGACCCTCAACGTGCCGAACCCGACCAGCCGTTACCTGCTGATCGACATGTGGTCCGACGGCTACGCCTGCATCCGGGTCTACCTGTCCAACGAGTACCACAGCAGCGGCTACCTGCTGGCTGACTACAAGGGGACCGTGCGGCGCACCCTCCCCGCCGACTGAGTCGGCCGCCGTCCGCCCGGCCTCCTCCTGCGCGGCCGGGTCCGGCCCCGCCGGGCCCGGTAGGCCCACGGACGGTGGCGGGCAGCCCCGGCCCGGACGATGCTGGACTCGTTCCGGGGCGCCCCCGGCGTGGGCCTCCGGCCGCTCCGGTGCCGCCCCGCCCCCGAACGAGGAGCCGTCGCGACCATGAGCGAGAACCACCACGTCCTGCTGCTCGACTTCACCGACGCCGCCGCCTGCCGCGCCGCCTTCGACGAGGCCGAGCACCTGCCCGGCCTGCGGCAGTCCGCGATCGTCGAGCGCGGGGCGGACGGCACCCTGGACTTCCCGGCCAGCCAGGTCCGCGGCGCGGGTGTGACGACGGTCGGCGCGGGGGTGGCCGGCGGCATCGCCGGGCTGCTCGGCGGCCCGATCGGCGTCCTGCTGGGCTTCGTGGCCGGGACCGCGCTCGGCAACGCCGCCGAGACCTGGCGCGACCACGAGGGCGGCGCCGGCCTGATCGTTCTCGGCGAGGAGGTGGAGGACGGGCACTCGATGCTGGTGCTGGACACGGTCGAGTCCTCCCCGGAGCCCGCCGACGAGCTGGCCGCCCGGCACGGCACCACCCTCCGCCGCCTCCCCGCCGACCAGCTGGCCGCCCGGGTGAAGGCGGCCCGCCGCGCCGCGGAGTCGTAGCGGCGGCGGACCGCCCCGGGCCGCCGGCACGCTCGGCCGAGGGCCGTGGCCACACGCTCAGGCGAGGGCCGTGGCCAGCAGGGCGAAGGCGGCGACGATGACGGCGACCCGGGCGTAGTGGTAGCGGTCCCAGCGGTCCTGCTGCTCCTTCCAGTCGGCGGGCCGGTTCTCGGGCGTCCACGTCCTGCTCCGGTTGTTGATCGGGACGAGCAGCAGCACCGACATGAGGACACTCAGGACCAGCAGGGCCGCGGCGACGACGACCAGCCCGGCACCGGGCCGCTGCCACCCGGCCGCGGCCCAGACCGCGCTGAGGACGACCGAGGTGATGTACCAGACCGGCATCAGGGCGCCGAGCATCCGGCCGCCGTGGGCGCGGCCGAGCTGACCGGCGTCCTCGGGCAGGGCGCCGAGGATCGGGTTGACGACGAAGGCGACGCAGAACTCCACCCCCACCATCACGCCGACGACCACGGTGGTGACGACCTCGAGTGCGTTGAGCATGACGGCCCCTCCTGGGATCTAGCGCTGCTAGCTGTTGAGGCAACGCTAGACCTGCTGCCGCTCGATTGTCTAGCAATGCTAGAATTCGCTCATGTCGCTACAGGAACGCAAGCAGCGCGAACGGGCGGACCGCGCGCGGCTCATCGTGGCCACGACCCGCGAGCTCGCCGAGCAGCAGGGCTGGGACGCGGTCACCACCCGCCGCCTCGCCGAGCGCATCGAGTACAGCCAGCCCGTCCTCTACAGCCACTTCCGCGGCAAGCGCGAGATCATCGGCGCCGTCGCGCTGGAGGGCGCCGGCGAGATGGCCGCGGCGCTGCGGACCGCCACCGCGGCCGCGGACGGCCCCCGGGCCCGGGTCGTCGCCCTGGCCCGGGCCTACCTCGAGTACGCCGAACGCAACCCGGCGGTCTACGACGCCATGTTCCAGCTCGACGGCGGCCTGGCGTTCGCGCGCGAGGACACCCCGGCGCCGCTGAAGGACGCCTTCGCCGCCCTGCTGGAGAGTCTCGGGGAGGTCGCCGGGGAGGGGGTCCACCCGGCCCTGTTCACCGAGACGGTCTGGGCGGCCCTGCACGGGCTCGCCACCCTGACCCGGGCCGGACGACTGCCGCCGGAGCACACCGGGCACCGGGTCGAGCTGCTGGTGGACCGGCTCGCCGTACTCTGACCCGCCGCCCGCCCGGCAGCGGTCCCCGTCGAGCGCGAACCGTTACGCTCCCGCGGCGTGCGGGCGCGCCGGGCGGGGGAGACTGCGGGGCATGCGAGGGGCGGGGGAATGGGGAGCCGTGCGGGCGGTCGTCCGCTGGGCGGGGCATCCGGGGACGCTGGCCGCGGTGGCGGTGCTGCTGTTCAACGACCACCTGGGCAAACGGCTTTGGCCGGGCGCGGTGACCGGGAAGGTCAGCGACCTGGCGTGGATGCTGGTGTCACCGGTGGTCCTGGCGTTGCTGCTGACCGGGGTGCTGTCGCTGGTACCGGTGCTGCGGCTGCGGCCGGGCGGCGACCGGCCCGCGGTGGCGGGGATCGCGGCGACGGGTGCGATGTTCGCCTTCGCGAAGTCCGGACCGTGGGGCGGCGAGGTCGCCTCGGCGGTCTGGTCGTGGAGCGGGGTGCCGAGCCGGATCCAGGGGGACCGGAGCGACCTGGTGGCGCTGCCGGCGCTGGGGGTCTCCTGGTGGCTGTGGAAACGTTCGCGGGCTGTCGGTCGGCGGTCGTGGCGACTGGCGGCGGCCGTTCTCGGGGTGCCGCTGGCGGTCGTCGCGATGGTGGCCACGTCGCGGGACGACCGGTTCAACGGGCGCGAGTTCCTGTGGATCAAGGGATCCAGGCCGATGCTCGAAACCTCCGAGAGCTGGTGGACGACGCGGGACGGCGGTGCGAGCTGGAGCCCGGTGTCGCGGGGCTCCTATGTCGACGAGGACCGGGCCGACGGCCGGGACGACGAGCCTCCGTGTGCGCCGCCCGAGCACCTGCGCTGCTTCCGGGTCCGCGACGACGCCTCCCCGATCGAGGCCAGTGAGGACGGTGGGCGGACCTGGTACACCGCCTTCGACCCGGGGGAGCGCCGACGCCGGGTCCTGCCGTCGATGCCGGGCGAGTCACCGGGCGGGTCGCCGACGGCCGATTCACCCGGTGCCACCGCGCAGTCGTCGTCGGTCCCGATCGTTGCCCGCCCCACCCAACTGCTCCTCCTCACCACCTCCAAGAGCTGGGCGGTGGTCGTGAACTACCCGAAGGCCGGGCTGGTGCGCGGCACACCGAACGGTGTGTGGACCCTTCAGGACTACCCCCGGCTCGTGGAACGGGTCGCCCGGGAGCAGCCCCGACACTGGTTCCTGGGACTGCCGGTCGCGGCGGCCGCGGGGTTCGCGGGGGTGCTGGCGGTCGCGTCGGTCTGGCTGCTGCGCACCACCGCCCCGGCCGGGCGCCGCCGGGAACTGTGGTTCCTGCTGCTCCGTCAGGGTCTCTGCTTGTTCTGGGTGTGGCTCGCGGCCTGGCTCTGCGGCGGAGAACTCGTGTGGAGGGTGCCCGGGTTCCTGGTGGCGGGTGTGCTGACGGTGGGACTGCTCCCGATTCTCTGGGCCCTGCGGCACGGCGGGGACCGGGCGAGCAGCCGGTTGCAGCCCCTGGCGACGGGCGGGGCGGCCGTCGTGGCGGTGGCGCTGCTGCCCTACCTGTGGTGGGCGGGGCACCGGTTGTCGGCCTGGTCGCAGGCTTCCGGTCTGGCGCTCGTCTGCGCCCTGACGGCCACGGTGGCGGGTGCGGCGGTCGGTTTCCTCACCCCGCCCCCGGCCCCGGCCCCGCTCCCGGCCCCGCCCCCGGCCCCTCCGATGCAGGTCGAGGCGGAGGAGCGACCGGACGGTGCTCAGGCACCTGTCGACCCATGAACCCGTGCTCCGGGGTCCTGAGCCCCGGACCCGGCCGCGGTCACCAGGACCTGGCCCGCCGCCGTCCGGTGGTAGAGCACCGAGCGGCCCGCCCGGCGGCGCAGGGCGAGCCCGGCCTCGCGCAGGATCCGCAGATGGCGGCCGACCGATCCGAGCGGGAGACCGGTCAGGGCGACCAACTGGCTGGTGGTCTTCGGGGGATCCAGGAGGGCGAGCAGTTCGGCCCGGCCCGCTCCCAGCAGCGCGGTGAGTGCCGTCGGCACCGGACGGCGGCCCTCGTCCACCAGGACGCCCGAGCACGGGTAGACCACCGCGTACCGGCGGCCGGGCCGCGCGCGCCGTCCGTCGACCGGCGGCACGTCCCAGCAGAGCCAGCTCCGACCCGGCGTCACCGGAACGAACAGCAGCTCGGCGGCAATGAGTTCACGCGCCTCGGCGGCGGGTGCGGCCCCGGTCCGCAGGCCGTCGCCGCCGAGCCAGCGCATTCCCGGCCGCAGGTCGTCCAGCGCCGCCGCCCAGCCGCCGGAGCCGAGTGCGGCGGTGCGGGCCAGGACGTCCGCCTCGAGGATCCGCCGACGGCGCGCCCAGTCCGGTTCGACGGTCTCCGTCCACACCCAGGACAGCAGCCCGGCCGCCTGGCCGGCCAGGTCCTCGTGCCCCAACAGCGCTGACGGCAGGGCCGATTCGCCGGCCGCGCCCAGGGTCTCCGCCAGGTCGGCCCGGACGACGGCCGGCGGCGTCGCCCGGACCTCCGCCAGCTCCCGGGCGAACAGCGCCGCCCCGTCCGGCACCGGCGTCGCCGCCCCCGGTGTCGGCGTGAGGAAGGTCGCGTTCCAGCGCGGACCCAGTGCCGTCCGGACCAGCGCGGCGGTGACCGGGTCGGCGGCCAGCCGTTCCCGGTACCGGGGGAGCGCGGTGGCCAACCACCGCTGCTCACCGGGGTGGGCGCCCGCGCCTCCGTGCAGGGTCTTCAGCGCGGCCACCGTCTCCGCCAGCGGAGACACCACGAACCGGCTCCCCGCGAGCGTCTCCGCGTCCACTCGCCATCGGCTCATGCCCGGTCCCCTCCCGCTCGTTCCCTGCGTCCCGGCGTTCGTCCACCCGAAGCCTCAGTCGTCACCGAAAGCGAGCAGGACCACGAAGAGCTCGCCGTTCGTCGCCGCGACGACGACATCGATGCCGTGGTGGGTCACGGGATTCCACTGGCCGCCGGCTCCCCAGAAGCCCTCCCAGTTGGTGAACCAGTCGGCGTCCTCGCCGAGGATCGCGGCAACCCGACCGGCGGCCCGGCGCGCGCTGTCCCGGTCCTGGAGCGGGACGCCGTGCACGAGCTCGGCGGACGCGATGTCGGCCGCCATCTCCGTCGCCTCCCAACGGTTCACCGGGTCCAGCGCCGCGGCGACCTCCGGCACGGAGGCCGGTCCCGCGCCGCGTACGGCTGGCCGCTCGGCCCGGACCCGCTCGGCCAGGTCGAGCACACGCTCGGCGATCGGTATGCCCGCCACTGGACCGCAGGCGGCACGGACGCGCGGACCGACCGCGAGTGAACGGAGCAGGGCCGCGAGTTCGTCCGAGGTCTCCATCCCCGCATTCTCGCACCACCCGCACGGCCGACTCCGGGACAGTCTTCGTACGCCAGCCTCCGTACGACAGCTTTCGTACGACAGCTCTCGTGCGACAGTCTCCGTGCGGCAGCCTCCGGGCGTCGGCCTCGCGCGCCGGCTTTCGCACGTCGGCGAAAAGCTGACGCCCCGCCGCCCGGGCCGGACAGACTCCGCCGCATGCGCACCTACCGGGAGCTGTTCAGCGAGCGCGAGTTCACCGCGCTGTTCCTGTTCTCCGCCGCCCAGACGGCGGCCCAGACCGTCGCCGGACTCGCGCTCGGCGTGCTGGTGTTCCGCCGGACGGACTCCCCGCTGCTGGCGGCGCTCGCCATGTTCGGCCCCGCGTTCGCCCAACTGCTCGGCGCGGCCACGGTCCTGTCGGCCGCCGACCGGCTCCCGCCGCGCGCCGCGCTGACCGGCCTCGGCGTGCTGCTCGCCCTCGGTACGGCCGTCCAGGCGGTGCCCGGTCTGCCGGTCCGGGCGCTGGTCCCGGTGCTGCTCGGCCTCGGGGTGGCGGGCGCGGCGGGCGGCGGGGTGCGCTACGGGCTGCTGCACGAACTGCTGAGCCGGGACGGCTACTTGCTGGGCCGCTCCGCGCTGGGCCTGGCGTCCGGTCCGGTCCAGATCGGCGGCTTCGCGATCGGCGGTGCGCTGGTGGCCGCCCTCACGCCGTCGGGAGCGCTGCTCACGGCCGCCGCCCTGCACCTGCTGTCCGCCGGTGCGGCGCGCGCCGGACTGCGTCGGCGCCCGCCCCGGGCTGCCGGGCGGCCGTCCGTCGCGGCGACCCGGCGGGCCAACGCACGACTCTGGTCCTCCGCTCCGCGCCGGCGCGTGTACCTCGCGCTGTGGGTGCCGAACGGGCTGGTCGTGGGTGTCGAGGCGCTCTACGTGCCGTACCGCCCGGATGCGGCGGGCCTGCTGTTCGCCGTCGGGGCGCTGGGCATGCTGGTCGGGGACGTGCTCGTCGGCCGGGTGCTGCCCGCGCACCGGCGGGCGCGGACGGCCGTCCCGCTGTGCGTCCTGCTGGCCGCGCCGTACCTGGGGTTCGCGCTGGAGCCGGGCCTGCCGGTCGCGGTCGCGCTGGTCGGGGTGGCCACCGTCGGGTACGGGGCGGGGCTGCTGCTCCAGGAACGGCTGGTGGCCCTGACACCGCCCGAGCTGAGCGGGCAGGCGCTCGGCCTGCACGGTTCCGGCATGCTGGCGACGCAGGGCGTCGGCGCGGCTGTGGCGGGCGCCTTCGCCGAACTGATGTCGGCCGGTGCCGCCATGGCCGTGACCGCCGCCGCCTCGCTGGCGGTCACCGCGCTGCTCGCGCCGGGCCTGCGGCGGGACGGTACCTTCCGTCGCGCCGAGGAGGGGCGAGCCGGCGTCAGCGCTGCCCCGTGCCCGCAGGACTGACGCGCGCTCGCCGAGGCGCACGCACGGCGGACACCTGCGCACCGCCGCATACGCACTGCTAGCATCCGCGCATTCCGAACAACGATCGAACAGGGTGGGCGGGCGCGGTGCAGGACGAGTTGCGTGAGCACGACCGGGCGGGCGGGGACGGCGCTGTGCGGCGGCGACGGATCGCCATCGGTGTGGCGGCGGGTCTGTGTGCCGCCACGCTGGTCGGCGCGGGTGGCTGGGCGATGAGCGGGTCCGACTCCGGCGATCCGGCCCCGACCGGTTCGCCGACCCGGGCCGCCTCCCCGACGGTCGAAGCGACGGCCGAAGCAACGGCCGATCCCACCGCGGGTCCGACCCCGTCGGCACCCGTGCCGGGGACCCCGACCGCCGCGGTCGCCCCGGAGCCGACGGCCACCCCGATCGCGCCGTCCACCGTGCCGTCCACCGCGCCCTCCGCCGCCCCGTCCGCCGCCCCGCCGACCGAGCGACCGGCCACGCGGCCTGCGGCACCGGCCTCGCCACGCCCGGCCGCACCGACGAAGTCCGCGCCCGCCGCCCCGGCCGTTCCCGCGCCCCCGGCGGCACCTGAGCCGCCCGCCGCGCCCGCGCCGGCACCCCCCAAGGCGCCTCCCGCACCTCCCGCACCCCCCAAGCCGCCCGCCGACCCCGGTGACGGCACCGACCCGGGCCAGTGGACGGTGCCGCCCCGCCCGGTCCCGACCCTGCCGCCGCGCCCGGTCTCCTGCCCGCCCGGCCAGGTGGCGTCCTGGGACGGCTGCCACCCGCTGCCCCCGCCGGTCACCCTCTCCTGAGCCGCGCTCGAGCCGCATCCGAGCCGCGCTCGAGCCCTGCCGCGCGTCCGCCCGGGGCGCCGACCGCCGGATTCCCTCCGGCGGTCCTTGATCCACCATTAGTTGAATGATAAATTAACTCCGACGCCAGGGCCCGACCCCCGAGGAGCAAGCCATGACGACGACCGCCGTCGCCGACAACCCCGAGAAGTCCCGTTACGAGATCACCGCCGACGGCGAGCTCGCCGGATTCGCCGAGTACTTCCGCCACGGCGACGACGAGATCGCGTTCATCCACACCGAGATCGACCCGCGCTTCGGCGGCCAGGGCCTCGGCGGCATCCTCGCCCGCGCGGTGCTCGACGACGCCCGCGCCCGTCAGCTCGCCGTCCTGCCGTACTGCCCCTTCATCCGCGGCTGGCTGACCAAGCACCCGGGCTACCTCGACCTCGTCCCGGCCGCCCAGCACGAGCGGTTCGGCCTGTGAGCGCCGAGCCCGCCGGGGCGGGTCCGGCCGCCGGACCGGCGGACGGCGAACCCGTCTTCGTCCGCTCCGCCGCCGCCGTCGCGACCAGCACCGACGACGACTACCGCGTCGACATCCGCTCCGGCCGCCACCGGCTCTCCGCCGACGAGCCCGAATCGGCCGGCGGCGCCGACACCGCCACCACCCCGGTCGGCCTGCTGCTCTCCGCCCTCGGCTCCTGCACCGCGATCACCCTGCGGATGTACGCCCAGCGCAAGCAGTGGCCGCTGACCACCGTGCGGGTCCACCTCGGCTACGAGAAGGGTCCCGAGAAGGCCGTCCGCATCACCCGCCGGATCGAGCTGATCGGCGACCTCGACGAGGCCCAGCGCGCCCGTCTGCTCGACATCGCCGACCGGACCCCCGTCACCCGGGCCGTCTCCGCCGGCACCCCCATCGTCCCGGCCGCCCCGCGCACCGCGAACGGAGTCCACCATGCCTGACGCCGACGTCCCCAGCCCCTCCGCCCGCGGCGGCCGCACCGAGACCCCGGGCGGCCCTGTCCACGAACTCCTCGCCCCGCGCGAGGCTGCGCTCGGCGGCAGCACCGTCGTGCGCCGCCTCCTCCCGAACCTCGGCCGCCGCATGGTCGGCGCCTGGGCGTTCGTGGACCACTACGGTCCGGACGACATCGCGGACGAGCCCGGTATGCAGGTGCCCCCGCACCCCCACATGGGCCTCCAGACCGTGAGCTGGCTGCACGCGGGCGAGGTGCTGCACCGCGACAGCCTCGGCAGCCTGCAGACCGTCCGCCCCCGCGAACTGGGCCTGATGACCTCCGGCCGGGCGATCTCCCACTCCGAGGAGTCCCCCCGCCCGCACGCCCCCCTGCTGCACGGCGCCCAGCTGTGGGTCGCCCTCCCCGACGCCCACCGCCACCGCGAACCCGCCTTCGAGCACCACGCCGACCTGCCCACCGTCACCGCCCCCGGCCTGCACGCCACCGTGATCCTCGGCACCCTCGACGGCGCCACCTCCCCCGGCACCACCCACACCCCGATCGTCGGCGCCGACCTCACCCTCGCCCACGGCACCGACCTCCGGCTCCCCCTGGACCCCGACTTCGAGTACGCCGTCCTCACCATGTCCGGCCGCACCACCGTCGACGGTGTCCCCCTCGACCCCGGCGCCATGCTCTACCTCGGCACCGGCCGCCGCACCCTCCCCCTCCACGCGGACACCGACGCCACCCTCCTGCTCCTCGGCGGCGAACCCTTCGAGGAGAAGCTGGTCATGTGGTGGAACTTCATCGGCCGGTCCGGTGCCGAGATCCTCGAGGCCCGCAACGACTGGGAGGCCGGCACCCGCTTCGGCGAGGTACACGGTTACGACGGCGCCCGCCTGCACGCCCCGGCCCTCCCCGACATCCCCCTGAAGGCGCGTGGGCGAGTGCGCTGACCTGCGGATATATGCTCGCTCGGGCCCGAAGGCGGCTGGTCTTCTCCAGTGCTGCAACGACTTGCCGAAGGTGCCCTGCGTCAACGGTCGAGTGGCGTGAAGTGTGGTCTCGGTGCCGCGGACGGAGGCCTCTGAATTCTCAGGTGTGAGCGCCTGTGACAACGTTTGCTGCGGTGTCCGGCCGGGTGCGGGCACCCGCACCCGGCCGGGGCCGGGCTCGGTCAGCCCTGCCCGCCCACGGTGGCGAACCCGCCGCTGTTCCCGTTCCAGATCAGGTCGTTCGGCGACGAGAGGCTCGGGCCCTCGATGGTGACGCTATCGGCCCGGGAATCGTCGACGGTGATCTGCGGGCCGCCGCCTGGGCAACCATAGGTACAACAAGGGCCAGGGAGAGTCCGGCGAGCACGGCAGCGGCCATGGTTCGACGTCGCATGAATGTCCTCCAGGTATCCTGGGGGGTGTCGATTCGGTTCATCGAGCCGGTCGATCGTCAGGTGACGGAGTGTTCGCCGGATTCATCCGAAGGTGCACACCTGGCGCGCAGGTGGTGACACGATCGGTCGCCCGCTGTCCCGCCCGCACGCACCCAACGTGGGCCCACCGGCCGCCCCCGGGTGCGCCAGCCTGCCCGGTGTCCGATCCTCGGACCATGGCCTCGATCGCGGTCCCTTCGAACCGCACCCCGGGCGGGAGTAGCCGACGGCGTCAGCGGGTCGCCAGCCTGCCGAGGTGATCTGCCACGGAGGCGCTCCCGGCAGGGCGGACCCGCGCACTTCCCTGCGCACCGAACCGTCGGCCGCCGAGCCCTGCCCGTCCCGCACGAGCCGCCGCCCGTACCGTTCGGGCGGATGCTTCCCCGCACTACCGCCTTGGCCCGGTCCCGGTCCGGACTGCACCCCGGCGCTCCCGGTCGCAGCCGGGAACGGCGGCCGGCCGAACCTCTGACCGGTCCGGCCGCTTTTCTTGGTACCGGCTCACCCGGACGAGTGGATCCGATGTGTGAGATCACGCCCACGGCTCTACTCGCCAATGCGTAGGGTGGTGATCTTCGAGGCCCCATCCCGACCTTGCAGGAGTGACACCCGTGCTTCTCGTGTCCGACCCCGTCTTCGGCGAAGTGGAGCTCACTGGGTCAGCGACGGAACTGGCCCGTTTGGCATGCGCGGTGGCTCAGGGCGAGGGATTCGTCGGCTCCGTGTCTGCGACCGTGCCGGACGGCGAGACCCTGGTGGGGGTCGAAGTCAGGGAGGCTCCCGGACCTGGGATGTTGATTCATCTCGACTCCCAGCGTCAGATCCTGGTGGTCAGCGGTGACCCCGTCGCCAGGGCTCTCTTCGCGGAGAATCTCGAGGTCATAACCACCGCCATGGCTGCCGAGGACGGCGGCGGCCACCCCCATGTCGATTACTACCCCGGGCATCCTTACCTCGTTGAGGGATCTGTGCCCTTGGTGGTCGGTGTCCCCGGTGGAGGTCCGCCTGCTCGATGAGCAGGACTGCGATCAGTGGTCGTAGGCGATCGGCGAGCGGGTGACCGGCGCGCCGGCGGCGTTGTCGTGCCAGATGCCAGGCGGCCATCGCCAGGACGCGCCGGGCGACCCGGATCGCGACGCCCAAGAAGGTCCGCCCGCCGTGCTGTTCCAGGTCCAGCTGCCCTTTGAGGGTGCCGTTGACCGACCCGAACAGCCGGCGGACCTTCTTGAGTATCGGCTCGCCGTGGCGCTTCCTCTCGCGCTGGGCGAGGGCTGCAGCAACTCGACGCCGAGCTGGGCGAGTTCCCTCTCGAACGCCTTGGACGCGAAGCCCTTGTCCGAGGCGAGCAGGTCGGAGTCGACTTCGAGCATCGCGGCCAGGTGACCATGCGGTGAGCCGGTAGCCGGTGGGGCTCGCCTGCCCTGGCTGCGCTCAGGTCGATCCGGGTCGCCCGCTCGAACGGTGCCCCGGTCTACGTGATCCTGGACAACCTCTCCGCCCACATCGGCAAGAAGATCCTGCGCTGGGCGAAGAACAACAACGTTTACCTGTGCTTCACCGTGACCAACGCCTCCTGGGCGAACCCGATCGAGTCGCGCTTCGGACCGCTGCGGCAGTTCACCCTGGCGAACTCGAACCACCCGAACCGCACGGTCCAGGCCCGGGCCCTGCACTCCTACCTGCGGTGGCGCAACGCCAACGCCCGCCACCCCGGCGTCCTGGAGGCCCAACGCCGGGAACGCGCCCGCATCCGCAGCGAGAAAGGAGTCCGCTGGGGAGGCCGACCCGCCCTTGTTGCCCGACCGAGCGAGCCGTCTCGGCTAGGGACGTCGTGTCGCGATAACCGCTGAGCTGGAGGGTGTTGTGAGTATTTCGGTGGCGTGAAGGGCGGGATGGGTGAGGTAGAAGAGGCGGAGCTCATCCACCTCGCCGCCGAAGCGAGGTGGCCAGTCGGGCGAGGGTGTGAAGTCATCCAGGATGAGAAGGCCACCAGGGGAGAGCAGCTCGACAACCCGCTGGGGGTCGTCACGCTTGCCACCGCCATCACAGAAGAAGACGTCGAAGGGGGCGTGCTGCTCAAGCAGCCGCCAGTCTCCAGTGAGAACGCTCACGCGCTTGTCGTCCACGAAGACACCGGCCGCTCGACGGGCCAGATCCTCATCGCGCTCCACAGTGACCAGGCGCGCACCGGCGCCGAGGCCGCTGTGCAGCCATGCGGTTCCAACTCCCGATCCGGTGCCGCTTTCCGCGATGGTTCCACAGGGCTTCGAAGCCGCGGCCAGGCCGAGCAACCTGCCCACTTGAGGAATGCAGCTCTTCTTGAATGCCGCCTTCGCAGCCATACTCTCTGCGGCCACCACGCGCGGCGGAACGGCACGTTCTGCTATGTCCATGACCCTCCCCCTCGAACGGCGAACCTGACGCTACCGGTCAGTCGAGGTGTCCGCACGGACTTCCGCTCGTCCGAACCCGCGAACGTTGCCGGTCACAGCACCAGCTAGTGCTGTGATCGGAAAGCGGGCTTGTGGGACGAGCGCAGGCGAAAGGGCTGGTACTACTGGGGGTATGCAGGACGAGACCGCAAGCTCCGGATCGACACGTTCATCTCCGCTTTCAACGCCTCGGACGACAGCTATGTGATCGCCTTGCTCTCCCGGGCCCTGACCTCGGACGTGGTCTTCTGGGGACCGTTGGGTCGCAGCGAAGGAATCGCGGCGGTCGAGCGGTTCGTGCTGGAGATCCGGCGTCACCCGGCGGGGCCGGGCACAATGGTGCGCTGCTCGGCCGTGGACATGCCCGACGAATGGGCCCGCTGTCAGTGGGGTTACACCACACCTGATGGAGGTCCCCGCCTGGCGGGAACCGACGTCGTCCATCTGCGACGGAACCTCGTCGACCAGCCCGACGCGCGCCGGGCTCCGGGGCCGCCCGGAGCCCCGGGGGCAGATCGCGCACCGGGTGACTGACGGGTGACCCGGCCCCGGTGCGCCGAACGGCCCCTACGATCGTCGCCATGACCTCCGCACTGATCCTCGTCGACCTGATGCCGCGCATCGTCGCTCTTCCCCTCGCCCCGCACACCGGTGACGAAGTGCTCGCGCGCTGCCGCGGGTTGGCCGAGTCGTTCCGGGCGAGTGGCCGGCCGGTGGTGCTGGTGCGGGTGGAGCGCCCGAACGTCGCCGAGCAGCCGCCGGGCAGCGGCTTCGCCGACGGCCTGGTGCACGCCGGCGACGTCGTGGTGGTCAAGCGCACCGTCGGCGCGTTCTACGGGACCGATCTGGACGAGCGGTTGCGCCAACTGGGTGCGGACACCCTGGTGATCGCCGGCCTGGTCACCACGATGGGCGTCGAGTCCACCGCACGGGCCGCGGCGGACCACGGCTACCGACTGGAGTTCGTGGCCGACGCGATGTCCGGACTGGCGGCGGACGAGCACGAGTTCACCGTGGAGCGGGTCTTCCCGCGCTTCGGCGAGGTGCGGAAGACCGCAGACTACGGCTGACGCCGGCCCGGTGGGCCGGTCCCGACAGGGTCCGACCCGCCGGGATGCCACGGTGTCCCCTGCACGACCGCCGGCCCCGTGGGGAATCCCGGTCAGCCGTGGGAGGGGGCCGCCCGCTCCTTCCGGTGGCGGGGGAGTCGGTGGGACTCGACCGGTCGTCCGCCGGCGAGGTGCTCGGTGGCGACGCGGTCGGCGGCAGCCGGGTCGATCCTCCCGTACCAGACGTCGTCCGGCTGCACGCTGACGACGGGAGCCTGGTTGCAGGGGAACTGGCACCCCGTCAGGGTGAGCAGCACGTCGTCGTCGCCGAGGCCCAGCTCGGCCAGCTTCCGTACCAGCTTGCGCTGGACCGCCTCGGCGCCGACGGCCGTGCAGCGCGGGCCGCGGCACACCATGACCTGGTGCCGGTGCCCGGGGACCTCCTCCCAGGCCGCGGACGTGAGGCCGGGCTCGGTGCCGGTGATGGCCTTCGTCACCGAGGACACCGCGGTGACCGCGTCCGGCGAATCGGCGAGGCGGGTCGCGACGAGGAGTTCGGGACGGTGGCCCGCCCGCTCGCGCCACCAGTGCGCGGCGATCCGCCGCAGCCAGGAATGGGCCGGGCCGGAGGCCGCCAGGCGGACACCGATCACGACCACGGTCCCGGTGCCCGCGTCGGCCAGCCTGGTCAGCTCGGCCGACAGGGACGGGTCCCCCTGTTGCAGAAAGGCGATCGAGGCCCGCTGCGAGGCCGCCGTCCGGAGGAGTTCGTCACGGCGGACGACTTCCCCGATCGACATGCCGACCAGGAGCACGGCACTGCCGTGGGCGGCGCCGTCCTGGGCAGGAGAAGTCATGGGGTCGTCCTTTCGGGGAGCAGTCCGTTCCACCGGATGTGCGGTCTGTCGTGCCGGGGGTGCCGCTCCACGGTGACGTCGACGTCGTAGACCCGGGCGATCGTGGGGGAGGTGAGCACCTCGGCGACGGGCCCGTGGGCGAAGAGTCGGCCGTCGAGCAGGACGACGACCTCGTCGCAGTAGGCGGCGGCGAGTTCGAGGTCGTGCAGCGCGGCGACCGTGGTGATGCCCAGTCCGCGGACGGTTTCCAGGAAGCCGAGCTGGTGGCGCAGGTCGAGGTGGTTGGTGGGCTCGTCGAGCAGGAGCACGCCGGGCTCCTGCACCAGCGCCCGCGCGAGCTGGACACGCTGGCGCTCGCCGCCCGACAGCGTCGGCCAGGGCCGGTCGAGCAGGTGGGCGACGTCGGCGGCGGCGACGGCGCCGGCGAGAACGGACTTCTCGTGGGCGTCGGCGGCGGCGTTCGCCGGTACGGGCCAGCGGCCGCGGTGCGGTGTGCGTCCGAGCTCGACGACCTGGCGGGCCGTCAGCGGGAGTCGGGTGTCCGCCTGCTGCTCCATGAAGGCCACCTGCCGGGCGCGTCGGCGGGCCGTGAGCGTGTGGAGGTCGGTTCCGTCCAGGAGGGCCCGCCCCGCGGTCGGCCGGATCAGCCCGGCGACCGTGCGGAGCAGGGTGGTCTTCCCGGCGCCGTTGGGCCCGAGCAGGCCCGTGATCCGGCCGGGGCCGAACACGAGCGAGATCCCGTCCAGCAGCGTGGCCGCGCCGACGCGCACACGAAGTCCCTCCACGCGCAGCTCGACGGGGGGCGTCGCGGTCACAGGGCGCTCCCGTCGGCCCGCCCCTGGCGCCACAGCAGCCAGGCGAAGAAGGGCGCTCCGAGCCCGGCCGTGACGACGCCGACGGGGATCTCCCGATCGGGGAGGATCGAGCGCGCCACGATGTCGCTGCCCACCAGGAGGGACGCGCCCACCAGTGCCGACACGGGCAGCAGCAGCGCGTGGCGCGGTCCGCAGGCGAGACGGACCACGTGCGGTACGACCAGGCCGAGGAAGCCGATGACGCCGGTGTTGGCGACCAGGCACGCGGTCACCAGGGCGGCGGTGGCGACGAGGAGCCAGCGGGTGCGTTCCACGTGGACGCCGAGGGAGCGGGCGGAGGTCTCGCCGAAGGCGAAGGCGTCCAGGTCGCGGGCCGAGGAGGTCAGGACCGTCACGCCGATCAGCGCGACCGCGGTCAGGAAGACGGCGGTGGGCCACCGCACGCCGGCGACGGAGCCCAGTGTCCACTCCATGACGCCGCGCGCCGCGTTGCGGTCCCCGAGGACCATCACGACGAACGAGGTGAAGGCCCCGCACATCTGTCCCACCGCGATGCCGGCGAGCACGGTCCGGGTGGTCGGCAGCGACCGGTTGCGGGCGCCGGCCAGTGCCAGGACGGCGGTGGCGGCGAGCAGGGCGCCGGCGAAGGCCGCCGTCGCCACCGCGCCGGTGCCCACGGCACCGGTCACGCCGACGCCGAGGACGATCACGGTGACCGCGCCGGCGGCGGCTCCGTCCGAGATCCCGAGCAGGAAGGGATCGGCCAGGTCGTTCCCGGTCAGCGTCTGCAGCACCGCGCCGCAGACCGCCAGCCCGGCGCCGGTGGCAGCCGCTCCCAGCACCCGGGGGAGTCGCAGTTGCCAGACGATCCGGTCGTCCAGCAGCGTCACGTCCGGGCTGCCGAGCCCGAGCCGGCGCATCACGACGTCGATCACGGTCGGGACCGGCTCGTGCTGCGAGCCCACGGCCAGGCCGAGCAGCACGGTGGCCAGCAGCAGGGCCGCGCCGACGGTCAGGGCCGCCGTGGGGGGGGCCCCCCCCGGGGGGCCCCCCCCGGGGGGGGGGGGGGGGGTCCAGGAACCCGGGGGAGGCCGCGCAGGACCCCGGGCACCCCGGCCGCCCCCGCGGGGGCCCCCAC
>NZ_JBIVGI010000028.1:0-123118 GCF_044748625.1 Kitasatospora sp. NPDC089913
TCGAGACCGTCGGACTCTCCGGCCGCCTCTCCCACCGCCCCAGCCAGCTCTCCGGCGGCCAGCAGCAGCGCGTCGCCTGCGCCCGCGCCCTCGCCTCCAAGCCCGACATCGTCTTCGCCGACGAACCCACCGGCAACCTCGACTCCCGCTCCGGCGCCGAGATCCTCTCCTTCCTGCGCAACTCCGTCCGCGAACTCGGCCAGACCGTCGTCATGGTCACCCACGACCCCGTCGCCGCCGCCTACGCCGACCGCGTCGTCTTCCTCGCCGACGGCCGCATCGTCGACGAACTCACCAACCCCACCGCCGACACCGTCCTGGACCGCATGCGCCGCTTCGACGCCAAGGGCCGCACCAGCTGACGCACCACGCGCCGCCGCCCGTCCCTCCGCAGACCCCAGGACCCAGGAAACCCCATGTATCGCACCGCACTGCGCAACGTGCTGGCCCACAAGGGCCGACTGCTGATGACGGCGCTGGCCGTCATGCTGGGCACCGCCTTCGTGGCCGGCACCATGGTCTTCTCCGACACCTTCGGCAAGGCCATGCGGGAGAGCAACTCCAAGAGCTACTCCGACGTGTCGGTCCAGGTCGTCGACTACTCCGCCGGCGCCACCGCGTCCGTCCAGGAGAAGAGCGACAAGAACGCGGTCACCCTGACCGACGCCACCGTCCAGCAGCTCGCCGCGCTGCCCGGCGCCGCCGGCGCCCGCGGTGTGGTCAGCGGCTTCACCGGTGTCGCCGACAAGAAGGGCGAGCTGATCGGCCAGTCGTGGACGGCCAAGGGCGCCAACTTCGCGCCCGGCCCGGACGGCAAGGACGCCCGCTACCCGATGGTCGAGGGCCAGGGCCCGAAGAACGGCAAGGAGATCGCCCTCGACCGGAAGACCGCCGAGAAGGGCGGTTACAAGGTCGGCGACACCGTCCGGATCGGCTCCAACGGCCCGGTCCTCGAGGCGAAGCTCACCGGCGTCTTCACCACCGACGACCCGATGGTCAACACCGGCGGCACGCTCACCCTGTTCGACCGCGCGACCGCGCAGCAGATCCTGCTGGAGCCCGGCCGGTACAGCAGCATCGTGCTGACCGCCAAGCCCGGCACCGGCCAGGACGCGCTGCTCGCCGAGGTGAACCAGAAGATCCGGCCGGAGCAGCAGATCGAGACCCGGACCGGGGCCGACCTCAAGGCCGAGGAAGAGCGGATGATCACCGCCGACACCGACAGCCTGCGCACCATGCTGCTCGCGTTCGCCGGCATCTCGCTCTTCGTCGGCATCTTCATCATCGCCAACACCTTCACCATGCTGGTCGCCCAGCGCACCAAGGAACTGGCCCTGCTCCGGGCGATCGGCGCCAGCCGCAAGCAGGTGACCCGCTCGGTGCTGATCGAGGCGTTCGCCATCGGCACCGTCGCGGCCTCGGCCGGTCTGCTCGCCGGCGTCGGCATCGGCGCGGGCCTGCAGTCCCTGATCGCCTCGCTGAACGACAGCCTCCCGACCGGCCCGCTGGTGGTCAAGCCGGTGACCGTGGTGGTCACCCTGGTGGTCGGCGTCCTGGTGACGGTGCTCTCCGCACTGCTGCCCGCCGTCCGCGCCGCCCGGATCGCCCCGGTCGCCGCGATGAGCAGCGGCGACCAGCCCGCCTCCCAGAAGTCCCTGGTGGTCCGGAACGTGCTCGGCTCGCTGGTGGCCGGTGCCGGCATCGCCCTGGTCACCTTCGGTGCCTCGAAGGGCAACTCGGACGGCCGGATGCCGGTCGCGCTGGGCGCGGTGCTCGCCGTCCTCGGTGTCTTCGTCCTGCTGCCGCTGCTCTCCCGCCCGGTGATCGCCCTGGTCGGACCGGCCCTCGGCAAGCTGTTCGGCATGCCCGGCCGGCTGGCCCGGCAGAACGCGGTGCGCAACCCGCGCCGCACCGCCGCCACCGCGGCCGCGATCACCATCGGCCTCACCCTGGTCAGCGGTCTGACGGTGATCGGCGCCTCGGTCTCCGACACCGTGGACCGGGCCATCACCAGCTCGATGAAGGCCGACTACCTGATCTCCGCGGCGAACGGGATGAGCCTGTCCGAGAAGGTCCCCGCCGAGGCCGCGAAGGCCGCCGGGGTGGCGGCCTCCTCACCGCTGCTGAAGGTCGAGTGGGACCTCAACGGCAAGGCCAGGGAGATCACCGGCCTGAACGGGGACAGCCTGGACAAGCTGCTCTCGGTCACGATGAAGAGCGGTTCCACGGCCTCGTTCGGCCAGGGCGGGCTGCTGCTCGCCGAGGACGTGGCGAAGAAGCTCGGGGTCGGCACCGGCTCCACCGTCGAGGTGGGCTACCCCGGCGACACCAAGGGCACCATGACCGTCGGCGGCGTCTACGAGACGAGCGACCTGCTCGGCGGGGCCATGGTGGCCAACAGCGAGATCCTCAAGCACAACCCCCAGGTCTACCTGAAGAGCGTCCTGGTCAAGGGCACCGCCGGGGAGACCGAGGCACTGCGCAAGGCGCTCAAGGACTCCACCGGCGCCAACCCGGTGATCGAGGTCAAGTCGCGCCAGGACGTCCGGGACAACTTCAGCCAGAGCATCACCTTCGCGCTGAACATGATGTACGGGCTGCTGGCGATGTCGGTGGTGGTCGCGATCCTCGGGGTGATCAACACCCTGGCGATGTCGGTCTTCGAGCGCAAGCGCGAGATCGGCATGCTGCGGGCGATCGGCCTGGACCGGCGCGGCATCAAGCGGATGGTCCGGCTGGAGTCCGTGGTGATCTCGGTGTTCGGCGCCGGCATCGGTGTCCTGCTCGGCTGCTTCACCGCCTGGGCGATCAACGGCACCCTCGAGGCCAGCCTGCCCGGCCTGACCACGGTGCTGCCGTACGGCCAGCTGCTGCTCTTCCTGGCCCTGGCCGGCCTGGTCGGCGTGGTGGCCGCCTTCTGGCCGGCCCGCCGGGCCGCCGGGCTGGACATCCTGGGCAGCATCAAGACCGACTGACCGCGGCACCGTGCGGCACACCGCCGCACCGCCGCACGGCGCGAGAAGGCCCCTGCCGGAGGGTTTCGGCAGGGGCCTTCTGCTACTTCTTGTACTCCGCCCGACTCGCACAGCCGGCTGAGCACCACGGAGGTCGTGGTCCGGCAACACTGCCGGGCGGAGAGCCTCCGACTCATACCCGGTGCTCCCACACCGGGCCGTAGTCGCTACTTGCTGGTGGCCAGCTCCTTGTCGGCGGCCGGCTTCGCGGCCTCGACGGCGGGACGCTTGGTGGGCGCCGTGACCTCCTGGATCGGCTGGTACGGGTTCTCCATCTGGGAGAGGCCGACCATCTCGCGCTTCAGGAAGACGGCGAGGGTCCAGTCGGTGAAGACGCGGACCTTGCGGTTGAAGGTGGGGACCATGGCGCCGTGGTACAGGCGGTGGAACCACCAGGCCGGACGGCCCTTCAGCTTGTACTTGCCGAAGAGGATCGCGACACCCTTGTGCAGGCCGAGGCCGGCGACCGCGCCCAGGTTCTTGTGCTTGTACTCCTGCTGCGGGAAGCCGCGCATGCCGGAGATCACGTTGTCACCGAGGACGGCGGCCTGGCGCACGGCGTGCTGCGCGTTCGGCGGGCACCAGGCGCCCTCACCGGCGGCGAGGTCCGGCACCTGGGCGTTGTCGCCGGCGGCCCAGACGTAGTCGAAGCCCTGGACCTGGAGGGTCGGCGCGGTGTCGACGTGACCGCGCGGGCCCAGCGGCAGGCCGAACTGGGCCAGCACCGGGTTCGGCTTCACGCCGGCCGTCCACACGATGGTGGAGGCGTCCGTCTCCATGCCGTTCTTCAGCACGACGTGGCCGTCGACGCAGGAGTCCATCGAGGTCTCGATGTAGACCTCGATGTTGCGCTCTTCGAGCTTCTCCTTGGTCCACAGACCGAGGTCCGGGCCCATCTCCGGGAGGATCCGGTTGGCGGCCTCGACCACGATGAAGCGCATGTCGTCGCGGCTGACCGTCTTGTAGATCTTGGCGGCGTCGCGCGCCATGTCCTCGATCTCGGCGATCGTCTCGACGCCGGCGAAGCCGCCGCCGATGATCACGAAGGTCAGCGCCTTGCGGCGGATGGCCTCGTCCGTGGTGGACTCGGCCTTGTCCAGCTGCGCCATGACGTGGTTGCGGAGGGCGATGGCCTCCTCCACGGTCTTCATGCCGATGCCGTGCTCGGCCAGACCCGGGATCGGGAAGGTGCGGGAGACCGACCCGGTCGCGACGACGAGGTAGTCGAAGGGCAGCTCGTACGAGTCGCCCGCCGAGGGCTGGATGGTCGCGATCTTGCGCTCGTGGTCCACACCGGTGACCGCACCGGTGAGCACCTCCGCGTTCTTCAGCGCGGTGCGCAGGGGCGCGACGAGGTTGCGGGGCGCGACGTTGCCGCCGGCCGCCTCGGGGAGGAAGGGCAGGTACGTCATGTACGACCGCGGGTCCACGACCGTGACGGTCGCTTCGCCGTAGCGCATCTTCTTGAGGATGCGCATCGCGGCATACAGGCCGACGTAACCACCGCCGACAATGAGGATGCGAGGACGCTCCGTGGTGCTCATATCCGAAAGTATCCAGCACCGTTCGGAGCAGCCTTCGTGAGCCCGCTCACAAGCGGACGGACCCCCTCTGCTACACTTCGCGCCCCCGTTTCGACCCCCCGGCCGACACTTCGCGGCCACCCCGGCCCCCCGGCGGACCCACCCGTGACGACGGCCCCGCTGAGCAGCAACGATCCATGACAGGGCCTGGTTCCCGCGCGGGATTTCGATTTTCAAACCTCTGACGGGTCGGAACCTGCGATCCAGTGGTTATCACGCCGAGCGAGCCTTCGGTCCCACATATCGGACGGACCGGACCGTCCAGCGCCGCGAACGGGCGGATCCTCATGTGAAGAAATTCACGAACTTTTCCGCACGGCCCCGGGCGCGCCCCGGCCCCGGGACCCCCGAGGGGCCTCCGGGGCCGGTGCGGTAAGCCTCGTGCCTGGTCAGCGGGCGATACTCCAGGCGATGCCGTCCAGGATGTCGTGCTCGCTGACGACCACCTCGGCGGCGCCCGTCCGCGCCATGATCTCCAGCAGCTCCAGCGCGCCGGCCGCGATCACGTCCACCCGGCCCGGGTGCATCGACGGGATGGCCGCCCGCTCCGCGTGGGTCGCGCCCAGCAGCCGGTCGGCGATCTCGGCGACCCGCTCGCGGGAGATCCGCGAGTGGTGGATCGCCTCCGAGTCGTACCGCGGCAGGTCCTGGGCGATCGCCGAGATGGTGGTGACCGTCCCGGCCAGGCCGACCAGGGTCGCCGCACCGGTCAGCGGGACGGCCTCCTCGGCCCGGTCCAGCTCCGCCCGCACATGCGCCCGTGCCTCGGCGATCTGCTCGTCCGAGGGCAGCTCGGCACCGCCGAAGTGCCGCTCGGTCAGCCGGACGCAGCCGATGTCCACCGAGCGGGCCGCCTCGACGTCCTCGGCCCCGAGCACGAACTCGGTCGAGCCGCCGCCCAGGTCGAAGACCAGGTACGGGGTGGCGAAGGTGCCACCGGTGAGCTCCTTGGTGGCCCCCACGAAGGAGAGGTGTGCCTCCTCCTCGCCGCTGACCACCTCGGGCTCGACCCCCAGGACCGCCCGCACGCCGTCCACGTACTCGGCGCTGTTCTCGGCGTCCCGGGAGGCGCTGGTGGCGACGAAGCGGATCCGCTCCGGGCCGACACCGAAGCCGGCGATCACCTCGGCGTACTCCCGGCAGGCCGCGAAGGTGCGCTCCAGCGCGTCCGGGTGCAGCCGGCCGGTGCGGTCCACGCCCTGGCCCAGCCGGTTGATGATCATCCGCCGGTCCAGGTCGGTGATCTCCCCGGTCTCCGGGTCGAGATCCGCGACCAGCAGCCGGATCGAGTTGGTCCCGCAGTCGATCGCGGCCACCCTGGTCGTGCTCATGCCTCGGCCTCCCCTGCCTCGTCCGCCTCCTGTGCCGCCCGCTTGGCGGCGCGGTCCGCGGTCTTCTGCTCCTTGGCCGCGATCACGGCCTGGTGGTCCTGCTCCTTGGCCCGGTTGCGGAGCACCCGCTCACCGGCCGCCTCGACCTCCGCCGGGGACACGCACGGGCCCTTGGCCCACCAGTCCTCCAGCATCCCGATCGCCTCGTCGCCCAGCGGGTTGACGCCCTCGCCGGCCGCCAGCGAGTGGCCGACCAGCACGTGCAGGCACTTGACCCGGTCCGGCATGCCACCGGCGCTCGGGAAGCCCTCCAGCACCTCGATGGCGTCCCGGCGGGCGATGTAGTCCTCGTGCGCCTTCTGGTAGGCCGAAGCCAGCTCCGGGTCCTCGGCGAGCCGGGCGCTCTGCTCCTTCATCACGCCGTCCGCCTCCAGGGTGCCGATCAGCGAGGCGGCCTTGGGGCAGGTCAGGTAGTACAGCGTCGGGAACGGCGTGCCGTCCGGCAGTCGGGGGGCCGTCTCCACGACGTCCGGGTTGCCGCACGGGCAGCGGTGGGCGACGCCGCGCAGGCCGCGCGGGACCCGGCCGAGCTGCGCGGCGATGGCCGCGACGTCCTGGTCGGAGACGGTGGGGTGGTTCTCAGTGGTCATGGGAGGGGCTGTCTCCAGCGGGGACGGGGGCGGGTGGTGAGGAAGGGGCGGGCTGCGCCGGGGCGGCGGGGGTCACGGGAGCGGTGGGGGCGACGGGAGCGGCGGCGGCGTCCACGGAGTCCCAGACGCCGGCGTACCAGGGCCGGGCCGCCTTGACCGTCCCGGCGGCCGGGCCCTGCGCGGGCGGCGGCGCGCCCAGCGAGGACTTCGCCGGGTCCTGGGCCGCCGGGTCCACCGCGATGTACGGGGTCTCCCCCGGCATCGCGTAGTGCAGCCGGGTCCTGGCCTGCGCCTTGACGTACTCCGGGTCCTGCCAGCGGGCCTTCTCCCGGCGCAGCTGCTCCACCTGCTGCCGGGCGTGCTCGGCCCGGGCGCGCTGCGCCGTGATCTCGGACCGCTGCGAGATGAACTGCCGGGTCGGGTAGGCCAGGATCGCCACCAGCGAGCAGAGCACGAGGACCAGAACGGTCGCCCGGCTCGTGAACCGAGGCCGGGCCGCCAAGCCCGGGATCCTCCAGCCTGCCATCTCCGGTGTCCCCTCCTGGTCGCGACGGTGCCCCGCCGTCCACCCTACGGGGTGAACGGCGGGGCACCGGTCAGGCGTGCGCCACTCGGGCGGCCGGGCGGGTCAGCCCTCGTGCTTGAACCGCGGGAAGGCGCCGCGGCCGGCGTACTCGGCGGCGTCGTCGAGGATCTCCTCGATGCGCAGCAGCTGGTTGTACTTGGCGACGCGCTCGGAACGGGCCGGGGCACCGGTCTTGATCTGGCCGCAGTTGGTGGCCACGGCCAGGTCGGCGATGGTGACGTCCTCGGTCTCGCCGGAGCGGTGGGACATCATGCAGCGGTAGCCGTTGCGCTGGGCCAGCTCGACGGCGTCCAGGGTCTCGGTCAGCGAACCGATCTGGTTGACCTTCACCAGCAGCGCGTTGGCGGTGCCGGTCTCGATGCCGCGGGCCAGGCGGGCCGGGTTGGTGACGAACAGGTCGTCGCCGACCAGCTGGACCTTGTCGCCCAGCTTCTCGGTCATGGCCTTCCAGCCGTCCCAGTCCGACTCGTCCAGCGGGTCCTCGATCGAGACCAGCGGGTAGGCGGCGACCAGACCGGCGTAGTACTCGATGAGCTCGGCGGAGCTGAGCCCCTTGCCCTCGAACTGGTAGGCGTCGTCCTCGTAGAACTCGGAGGCGGCGACGTCCAGGGCCAGCGCGATGTCCTTGCCCGGCACGTAGCCGGCCTTCTGGATGGCCTCGACGATCAGGTCGAGCGCCTCGCGGTTGGAGTCCAGGTTCGGGGCGAAGCCGCCCTCGTCGCCCAGGCCGGTGGAGAGGCCGCGCTCCTTCAGCACGCCCTTGAGCGTGTGGTAGACCTCGACGCCCCAGCGGACGGCCTCGGAGAAGGACTCCGCGCCGATCGGAGCGATCATGAACTCCTGGATGTCGACGTTGGAGTCCGCGTGCGAGCCGCCGTTGAGGATGTTCATCATCGGGACCGGCAGGACGTGCGCGTTCGGGCCGCCCAGGTAGCGGAACAGGGGCAGGTCGCTGGCCTCGGAGGCGGCGTGCGCGACGGCCAGCGAGACGCCCAGGATGGCGTTGGCGCCGAGCGAGGACTTGTCCGGGGTGGCGTCCAGGTCGAGCATGGCCTGGTCGATCAGGCGCTGCTCGGTGGCGTCGTAGCCGACCAGCTCCGGGCCGATCTGCTCGATGACGGCCAGGACGGCCTTCTCCACGCCCTTGCCGAAGTAGCGGTTCTTGTCGCCGTCGCGGAGCTCCAGGGCCTCGAAGGCACCGGTGGAGGCGCCCGACGGGACAGCGGCACGGCCGGTGCTGCCGTCGTCGAGGCCGACCTCGACCTCGACCGTGGGGTTGCCGCGCGAGTCGAGAATCTCACGGGCTACGACGACATCGATGGACGGCACGAGGCATCTCCTAGCGGAAGCAGGTGCGGCTGACAGTGGGGTGCCGTCGGCCGGACGATTGCGGAGTCGTTACGACCAGAGCCTAACCGCACCGGCTGTCCGGGCCACGTCGACCTCGGCCACGTCTCAGCTTGTGGCCGTGCTACCCACCGGTAGTTCACCTGGTTGCCCGGCCTCGGACGTCCCGGGGCGGACGAAGCGGATGGAACGGGCGGGAGCCCGCGCGCCGGTCCACCCGCCCGCCCGCCTGTCCGGTGACGGGCGGACGGCGCGACGGGCGGACGGGCGGACGGGCGGACAGCGGCGCGACGGGCGGTGGGCGCGCTCCGGGCGGTGGGCGCGCTCCGGAGCGTCAGCCGAGGGTGAGCACCTGGCCGGGGATGATCAGGTCCGGGTCGCCGCCGACGGTGCCGCGGTTGCCGTCGTACAGGGCCTGCCAGCCGCCCTGCACGCCCTGCGTGGTGGCGATCCCGGCGAGCGTGTCGCCGGAGCGGACGGTGTAGCCCTGGCCGGCCTGCGGCTGCTGGACCTTCGGGGCCTGCTGGACCTGCGGGGCCGCCGGAGTCTGCTGCGGCGCGTACTGCTGGGCCTGCGACTTGGGCGCGGCGTGCTTCGGCGCGGCCTTCGGGACCTGCTTCTCGGCCTCGGCCTGCTGGGCCTGCGACTTGGGCGCGGCGTGCTTCGGCCCGGCCTTCGGGGCCTGCTGCTCGACAGCGGCCAGCGGGGCCTGCGCCTTCGGCGCCTGCTGCGGCTGGGCCTGCGGCTTCGGGGCGGCCGGGGCGGCCGGCGCGGCGTCCGCCGAGGCGTCGACCGCCGCCGGGGCGCCGCCCTTGCTCAGGCCGGCCTTCTTGGAGCAGACCGGCCAGGCGCCGGGGCCCTGCGAGGCCAGCACCTTCTCGGCGACGGTGATCTGCGCCGCCTTCGAGGCCTGGTTCGCCTGCGGCGCGTAGGAGGTGCCGCCGAACGCCTTCCAGGTGCTGGAGGTGAACTGCAGGCCGCCGTAGAAGCCGTTGCCGGTGTTGATGCTCCAGTTGCCCCCGCTCTCGCACTGGGCGACCGCGTCCCAGGTCGAGGCCGGGGCGGCAGAGGCGCCGGTGGCGCTGAGGATCGGCAGTGCCAGTCCGACACCGGCGACACCGGCGACGGCGATGGCCTTCTCGGTCTGGGTGCGGCGACGGTGACGGCCGGTTCCGACGAACAGCATGGGGAAGTCCCTCTCCGCACGCCTGCGAGGTGAGCTGTCGGGTTCGGACCGGGAGGTGGCCCGGCCGCACGGAGGCGGCTTCACCCCAAGCCGTGGGAGACGGCGCAAGACCTGGTTCCCCCGCCCCTGCCCAGGGTTCTGGTCGGTTTCCGGTGACGCGGCGGGCAGGACTCGGCGTTCCGCGCACGGGACCCGCTTCCGCGGGCTCCCCGGAGAGTAGACAGATCTTCAGAGCAATCACAAGCTCATATCGCCGCTATCACACGGAAATCACGTCACGTGATGGATTGCCCACCAACCGAGGAGGCATGTCCGGGTTGATGGGGATTCATACCCTCCGGGGGCGGCGCGCAGAGCGGCCGCGCCGGCGTGTCGTGAGCCCCCCTCAGTGAACTGCCGAGGGGTCGGCGGAGGTTGCCCCCGATGTCGCCCCCGGCGTGAATTCCACCGGAAGTTCACGAAGTCCGCGCATGATCAGACCACCGCGCCAGCGCAGTTCCTCCGGGTCCGCGGCGAGCCGGAGGTCCGGCAGTCGGGACAGCAGGGTGGTCAGCGCGGCCCGCCCCTCCAGGCGTGCCAGCGGGGCGCCGATGCAGTAGTGGATGCCGTGCCCGAAGCCCAGGTGCGGGTTGTCCGCCCGGGCCAGGTCGAGGGTGTTCTCGTCCGCGAACCGCGCCGGGTCCCGGTCCGCCGCGGCGAGCACCACCAGCACCGGGTCGCCGACCGGGATCCCCACCCCGCCGATGGTCAGCGGACTCGTCGCGAACCGCCAGGTGGCCAGCTCCACCGGGCCGTCGTAGCGCAGGAGTTCCTCGATCCCGGTCTCCAGCAGCGCGCTCTCGCCGCGCCCGATCGACTCCTGGAGCAGCGACCGCTGCCCCGGGTTGCGCAGCAGCGCATAGACGCCGTTGCCGATCAGGTTCACCGTCGTCTCGAAGCCCGCGAAGAGCAGGATGAAGGCCATCGCCGCGGCCTCGTTCTCGGTGAGGTGCTCACCGTGGTCGCTGGCCCGGATCAGCCCCGAGATCAGGTCGTCCCCGAGGTCCGCGCGCTTGCGGTGGATCAGCTCCGCGAGGTAGGCCCGCATCCGCTTCACCGCCCGCCCCACGCCGCCGCGTTGGCCGCCGCCGTGCCGGATCATCATCCCGGCCCAGTCCCGGAAGTCGTCCTGGTCCTCGGCCGGCACACCGAGCAGGTCGCAGATCGCGTAGATGGGGAGCGGGAAGGCGAACTCGTGGATGAGGTCGGCGGATCCGCGCGCCGCGAAGCCGTCGATCAACCGGTCCGTCAGCTGCTGCACCCGGGGCTCGAAGGCGGCCACCCGGCGCGGGGTGAAGGCCTTGGACACCAGACGGCGCAGCCGGGTGTGGTCCGGCGGGTCGATGTTCAGCAGGTGCGTCATCAGGTCGGCCTGGCGCTCGCCCGGGATGCCGACCCGGCCGGTGCGGTGCGCCTGCTCGCTGTGGTGCGCCGGGTTCTTGGAGAGCCGGCTGTCCGCGAGCGCCTGACGGGCGTCCGCGTACCGGGTGACCAGCCAGGCCTCCACCCCGCTGGGCAGCGTGGTCCGGTGCACCGGCTCGTGCTCGCGCAGCCACGCGTACGCCGGATACGGGTCGGCGGCGAACTCCCAGGTGAACAGGGGCGGACGGGCGGAAGCGGGCTGAGCAGGCATGGGTCGACGGTATCCCGGGCGGGTCCCCGGCACCGCACCGTGGGCGGCGCCGTTCCCGTCGTTGTTCCCGTCGTTGTTCCCGTCGTTGTTCCGGCCGTTGTTCCCGCCGCCGTTCCGGCCGCTCTTCCCGTCGGCTCCGCCCGTTCCGGTGATCGTTCCGGTGATGGTGGGCCGGAGCAGGCGTGAGTCTGGTCACCTGAGGGGTAATTCCTGTTGCGGAGGATCCGGTCGTGCCTACGATCCTCCGCAAGATGTCCGTGGGCGCCGGTGCGGAGCCGCCCACAGGGAGGAGCAGGGCCATGCGGGTCACCGGTGCGGTCATCGTGATCGCGGTACTCGACGGCGGGTCGGGGGCGGGCCTCGCCCGCCGCTTCACCGCGGCGGGCGCCGCCGGGATGCTGATCGCCGACCAGCGGAGCGGGGTCGCCGAGGACCTCGCCACCGAACTCGACCGGCCGGGCTGCCCGGTCGTCGGGGTGTGCGGCGACGTCCGCCGCCCCAGCGATGTCGCCGCGCTGGTCGACACCGCCGAGAAGCACCTGGGTCCGATCGACCTCTTCTGCGTGGCCGGGCCGGACGGCGAGCGGATCGTCTCCCTCTCCGACCTGCCCGCCCACCTCGACCTGGAGCGGCTCGCCGAACTCGTCGCGCTGGTCGGCGAGGCGATCGGCGAGGTCGTTCCGCCGCAGCGCCGTCCGGTGGCGGACGTCGCCGCGGCCTGAGGCCACGGGGCGGACGGGGCTTCCAGGTCGGGTCGCTCGGGTCGGGGTCGGCCGGGTCGGGGCGGGGCCCGTCGGTCCGGACTGCTCGCTCGCCCGGCGCCGCCCGGCTGCTCGGCGGGCTACTCGGCGGGCTTCAGACCCTCGGCGGCGCGCACCGTGTCGCGGTAACCCCGCGCCGCCGACCGCAGCGCGGCGTCGACGTCGAACCCGGCGTCGTGCGCTCGCTGCGCCACCGCGAGCAGCAGCCGGCCCGCGGACTCCGCCGTGAGCTCGGCGGGCAGCTCGTACGGCTCGTCCGGTACGCCCGCGAACCCGGACCGGCGCACCCGCGACACCAGCTTCGCCGCGTACGCCAGCGAGGGCAGTCCGGCCGGGACGCCGTCCAGCACCGACTCGCGGTCCGACTTCTCGGCCGCCTTGAGCGTCTCCCAGTTGGCCTCCACCTCGGCCGCGCCGTCCGCCTCGGTGTCCCCGAACACGTGCGGGTGCCGGTACATCAGCTTCTCGACGATGTCGCCCGCCACATCGTCGATCGAGAACGCCCCGGTGGGGTGCTCCTCGGCGATCCGGGAGTGGAAGAAGACCTGGAGCAGCACGTCGCCGAGCTCCTCCCGAAGGGTGTCGCGGTCGCCCTCCTCGATCGCCTCGACCAGTTCGAAGGCCTCCTCGACCAGGTACTTCACCAGGCTGGCATGGGTCTGTTCGGCGTCCCACGGGCAGCCGCCGGGCGAGCGGAGGCGGTCCATCACGGACACCAGGTCCAGCAGCCGGGAGCCCGGAAGGTCGTACGAGCCCGGCAGCACCTCGATCTCCGGCACCTCCCCGGCGTGCTCGACCGCGAGCCGCGCCAGCGCGTCGGTCAGCCCCGGATCGCCGTCCGGGCCGCCCAGCCAGACCGTCGCCCCGTCGCCGGCCGCGCCGTCCGCCGGGGCCCCGGTCAGCAGCCGCGCCAGCGCGGGGGCGGAGCCCGGCGCCACGACCTCCACCTCGACACCCGCCTGCCGCAGGGCGGGCAGCTGCGGGTGAGCGGCGTCGCCGGCGAGCACCCGCCCGGCCGAGCGCAGTGCCTCCCAGGCCGGCCAGGACAGCAGGCCCGGGGCCACCCGGTGGGTCGTGATGAGGAGGATCAGCTTCGCGCCCGGAGGATTCGTCGTCACCCCTCGAACCTACCCGTCCGCCCGATCGGCCCGCCGCCGGGTTTCCACGCCGACGACGCGGGTGAGGTTGCTCCGGTGGGCCGGCCGGTGCTCCGGTGGGCCGGGGCCGGGGCGAGGCGGCGTCGTCCTCAGCCGACGGGCCCGGAGCGGGTGACCGGCGCGAGGGCGGCGCGGTCCGGGTCCCAGGTGCCGTAGCGGGGGTTCACCCGCAGACGGCCGGCGGTGGCCGTGGCGGCCAGGATCCGGCGGACGGCCGCGTCGCCCGCCGGGGTGCCGGCGTCCGCCCCGGCGGTCGCGGCGAGGCGGCGGATCCCCAGCTCGCGCCCGAGGCGGTCGTCGATCGCCTCGGCCGGAACGCCCTGCGCCGCCAGGGCCCGCGCCAGCTGCCCGGCGCCGCCGAGGCGCCGTTCCTCCTCCGCCCGGGCGGCCGCCACCTCGGTGTCCGCGACCGCCGGGCCCCGCTCCGCGACCGCGCGGGCCACCACCGCGTCGAGCACCAGCTCGGTGACCGCCCTCCGGGCCGGAGCCTCCGTCCGCCACCGGGCGTCCGCCGACACCCCGCCCGGGGCGTGCCGCAGCGCCGCCACCCTGGCCTCCACCGCGTCCACCGGGATCCGCCGTCCGTCCAGCACCGCCGCCGTGCCCGGCGTCAGCCCGTCCCCGCCGCACCCGGTCAGTGCGGGGAGGCAGCACAGGGCCCCGATGGCGGCGGCGACGGTCCTGGTGACCCTGCTGGTCCCCGTGGTCCCGGCGATTCCGGTGCTCCCGGTGGTCCCCGTGGTCTTGGCGATTCCGGTGCTCCCGGTGGTCCCCGTGGTCCCGGTGGTCCGGCGACGGTGCATGGCGGCTCTCCGGATGCGGGCGGCAGGGATCCCCCGAGCGTAGGGCGGGGTGCCCGGGGCGGTGCGGACCGTCCCCCGGACGGCCTATCCGGGCCGGGCGCCGGCACGGCACCGGGCTCAGGTCAACCCTGACGATCGTCAAGGTCGGCCCCTGCCTTTCGGGTCGGGTCGGGACCCGCCTCCGACTCCTACCGTCCGTGTCATGACGAACACGATCAGAAACAGGGCCGTCCTCGCGGTGGCACTCGTCGGTACCGGCGCCGGTGCGGTCGGGTGGCTCGCTCCGGCCGGCGGCGGTGCGGGCGGGGCCGGCCCGCCCGCACCGGGCTGGTCGAGCACGGGCTACCGCCGGGTCGCCGGGGCCGTCACAGACGCCCCGCCCCGCCTCGCCGCCCTGCTGGAGCCCGCCACCGAGGCCGGTCTGGTGGTACTGGGCCTGCTGCTGGCGCTGGTCTGGTGGACGGCGCGTGGGCGGCGGGCCGCCGACACCGTCGCGGGTGTCGTACTGACCGCCCTCGGCACCGTGCTCGCGTACGGCGCGAGCGAGGGCTTGAAGCTCGTCCTGGACGAGGAACGACCCTGCCGCGCCCTGGCCGGACTGCCGGCCACCGCGCTCGCCGACTGCCCTCCGCCGGGCGACTGGTCGTTCCCCAGCAACCACGCCACCCTCGCCGTCGCGATGGCCACCGGTCTGCTGCTGCTACGGCCTCGGTGGGCGTGGCTGGTCGTCCCGGCCGGCCTCGGCACGGCGGCCCTCCGGGTGGCGGCGGGCGTGCACTACCCGCACGACGTGGCCGCCGGAGCCGTACTGGGCGGGGTGGTCACGGCGGCTGCTGCGGTCGCGCTGCTGCCCTCGGCGACGGTGGTGGTCGGCGCGGCGGGCCGGGTCCGGCTGCTCGGTCCGGTGCTGCTGGCTCCCTCGGCCTCCGCACGCGCCGTGGCCCCGGTCCCGCTCCCGGCTTCGCCTCCGGTCCCGGCTTCGGCCCCGGCCGCGGTTTCAGCCGGCCGGGCCCACCGTCAGTCCGGCCTCGTGGGCGAGAACGGCGGCGGCAGCCCGGTTGGCCACTCCCAGCCGGGCCAGGACGGAGCTGACGTGCGCCTTCACCGTGCCTTCCACCACACCGATCCGGCGCGCGATCTGACCGTTGGACAGCCCGGCGGCGACCAGAGTCAGCACATCGCGCTCACGGGCTGTCAGCCCGGCCACCTGCCGCTGGGCCGCGGCCCGGCGGTCGGCCGGACCACCGGACCGGGTGGCGGCGAGGTGGGCCACCACCCGGGCGGCCACCTTGGGTGACAGACAGGCCGCCCCGTCGGCCACCGCACGCACCCCGGCGATCAGCTCCTCGGGCTCGCCGGACTTGATCAGGAATCCGTTGGCGCCCCCGCTCAGGGCGCGCAGGATGCAGTCGTCCTCACCGAAGGTGGTCAGCATGACGATCCCAGGAGCCGCTCCGGTCCTGGTGGTGACGCCCGCCCGCCGGATCTCGGCGGCGGCGGTGATGCCGTCCGTGCCCGGCATCCGGATGTCCAGCACCGCGACGTCCGGTCGGTGGCGGCGGACCAGCTCGACCGCCTCCCGCCCGTCCCCGGTCTCCGCGACGATCTCGATGCCCGGGTCGGTGGCGAGCACGGCACGCACCCCGGCCCTGACCATCGGTTCGTCGTCCGCGACCAGTACCCGGATCCGCGCCGGGGCGCCGTTCCCCGGTGCCCCGTCGCTCATCGGACACTCACTGGACCAGGGCGTCCAGGGAGATCAGCACGCCGCCCCGGAAGCAGAGCCGGTACGCGTCCCCCGAGCGGTCGTTGTTGAACGCCTCGGCCGTCATCGCGTAGTACTCGCACGTCACTCCCTCTCCACCGGGTGGCGGGTTGCCTACGGACGGATGGTACGGAAACTGATGTTCCGGCAGAAATCGCTGCACGGTGGACCGGTCCTGGCCGACCCGCAGTTCGGCGTAGTCGGCGGGGTCGAGCACCGACCGCCCGGCGGTGTGGATCGTCCAACCCCGGAGCACGGCGGTCAGCAGCACCGCGACGGAGAGCGGCACCAGGACGATCGCGACCACCATGCGGCCCACCCGGCGGCGGGCCAGGCGCAGTTCACGGGCCGGCGACACCGTGACCGGCACCGCGGGGGCCGGGGTCGGAACGCCCGTCCGCGGCAGGTGGGCGCTCACCTCGAAGCCGGGGCCGTCGGCCCGGGGCCCGTAGCCGAAGGTGCCGCCCGCCAGCCGCACCCGCTCGGCCAGTCCGAGCAGACCGTGACCTCCTGTGCCCGGCAGACCGGGGCCCGCCCCGGCGCGGGCCGGGGGCTCGCTCCCCGCTCGGGGAGCGTCGAGCACCCGGACGCGAGCGCCGTCCGCCGTGTACGCCACCAGTACCGTGACGGGCGCCCCCGGGGCGTGCTTGGCGGCATTGGTCAGCGCCTCCTGAACGACGCGGTACACGGCGTGCTCGGCCGCCCGGGGCAGCCCGTCCGGCCGACCGTCGACGGTCAGCCGGACGTCCAGCCCGGCCGCGGCCGCTTCCCCCACCAGTTGCGGGACGCCCGCGTCGACCGGGCCCCGGGCGGTGTGCGGGTCCGTGTCGTCCCGCAGGACGCCGATCACCTCACCGAGGCGTTCGACGGCGGCGGCCGCGCCCGCCCGGATGTCCTGTGCCGCCTCGCGGTGCGGCGGGGCCAGGTCGGGCGCGAGCTTGAGCGCACCGGCCCGCAGGGCGATCAGGCTCAGGTCGTGGCCCAGCGCGTCGTGCATGTCCTGGGCGATCCGGGCGCGTTCGCGCAGGCGAGCCTGCTCGGCCACCAGTCGCTGCTCGTGCTCGGCCCGTTCGGCCCGCTCCCAGCCCGCCCGCACCAGCTCCTGCGACTGCCGCCAGAACCGGCCCACCATCCACGGGGCCATTCCGGCGCAGACCAGCACCGACACCACCGACGTCGCCCGCACGGCCAGCTCCGGGGCGGCCACCGTCACCAGGGCCCCGGCCGTGACCAGCACCACGAGCAGGGCGACCGCCTCCCGTACCCGCTCCGTCCGCACCCCGGCCGCGAACGCGGCCCCGATGCCGGGCACCACCCACCAGAGGGACACCGCACTCAGCCCGAGCGCCCCGGCCGCCAGCACCAGCAGCCCCCGGTCCCACCACGTTCTCGTCCGCATCCGCCCGACCCTACGGTCCTCACCGGCGCCGCGGATCTGTCGAAAGTCATGCCCGTCGGCGACCGGTCGCGGGCCCCGGTCCCGGGTCGGCACGGTCGGCGTGGCCGGCGGTCAGGCGCGCGGGGGCCAGGGGGTGGCGTCGGTGCGGTGCGGCTGGAGGGTGTCGAGGGTCTGCCTCAGACGGCGGACCGCCGGATGGTGCGGGCCGTCGCGGCGTTCGCGGTCGAAGAGCAACTGGAGCAGCCACGACCAGGCCGCCTCCGTCTCGCCGAGCGAGGCCAGGAGCACGCCGACCCGTTCCCGGAGATCGAGCACCCGCTCGGGTTCGGTCTCCGGCCACACCGCGAGCAGGGCCTGGTACTCGGCGAGCGCCTCCGCGCCCCGGCCGAGCTGCTCGAGGCACTCGGCCACCCGGTGACGCGGTTCGAGCGCCCGTCGGCCGTGCGGTCCGCCCTCGGCGGTGGCGGCGAGCGCCCGGTACTCGGCCAGCGCCTCGTGGTGGCGCCGCTCCTGGAGGAGGGTCCGGGCGTAGATGGTCCGGACGGTGCGGACCATTCCCGCGCCGTCGCCGAGTTCGGAGCGACCGCGGGCCAGCAGCCGGGCGGCGAGGTCCAGGACCTCGGAGCGCCGGCCGGCGTCGACCAGGTCGGAGAGCCGGGCGCAGGCCGCCGCGAAGTCCTCCGCCGCGGCGGGCGGGGCCGCTGCCACCGGCGGAGCCTGCGGCAGCGGGGCGGGCGGGTTCGGCGCGGCGGCGAGCAGGAACGGCGGCGGTTCGGCCCGCGGCGGCGGCGCCGGGGCGACGCCCTCCGGGCGCGGCTGCGGCTGGAGCGGGTACCGGTAGGGCCGGGCCGGGTCCGGAAGCGGACCGAACCGGGGCTGCGGCACCGAGACGGCCACGGGGAGCAGCGGCAGCAGCCGCCCGTACACCTCCTGGGCGTCGGCCGGCCGGTCCCCGGGGCGCTTGGCGAGCAGGTCGAGCACGAGCCGCTCCAGCGCGGCCGGCACCTCGGGCCGCAGGTCGCGCAACGGCACCGGCGGGTCGTCGACGTGCCGCCGCAGCAGTCCCAGCGCGGTGGGTGCCCGGAACGGCCCTTCCCCGGTCAGCATCTCGTGCAGCAGGCAGCCGAGCGCGTACAGGTCGCTGCGCGGGTCGACGGCGGTGGACAGCGCCTGTTCCGGCGCCATGTAGGACGGGCTGCCGATCGGGACGCCGGTGAGGGTGAGCCGGGTGGCCTCGGGGTCGAGCGCGGTGGCGATGCCGAGGTCCAGCAGGACGGTCCGGCCGTCCTCCCGGACCATCACATTGCTCGGCTTGAGGTCGCGGTGGACGACCCGCACCGCGTGCACGGCGGCCAGCGCGGCGCAGAGCTGGGCGGCCACGGCGACCGCGCGCTCGACCGGGAACGGCGCGTCCTCGGCGATGAGATCGGCCAGACTGACGCCGGGGACGCGCTGCATCACCAGATACAGTTCGCCACCCTCCTCACCGGCGTCGAAGACGGTGACCAGACCCGGATGGTCGAGGGCCGCGGTGGTGCGGCACTCGCGGAGGAACCGGCGGCGCAGGTCGTCGCCGTGCCGGAGCCGGTCGGCGGTGGTCGGGTCGGTACCGCCGGCGGCGGCGAGGAGGAGGTCGGTGCGCAGCAGTTTGACCGCGACCGGGCGGGCGAGCCGTTCGTCGTGGCCGGCCCAGACCTGGCCCATGCCGCCGTGGCCGATCTTCTCGGTGAGGTGGTAGCGGCCGCCGATCACCCGGGCCTGGGTCACGGGCGGTCCTCACGAGCCTGACGGCGCAGCAGTTCGCCGAGCTCGCGGAGTTCGTCGGAGGTGGCGGGACCAGCACCGGACGCTCCCTGGCCGACGGCCCCGGTCGGCGGGTGGGACTGGTACGGGGGCTGGGCGGCCTGCCCGGGCTGGGCGTACGGGGCCGGAGCGGGGGCCGGAGCCGGGTAGGAGGACGGGGCCGGCGTCCCGTACGGCTGCGCCGCACCGTAGGTCGGGGCGGGGGCGTACGGCTGCGGCGTCCCGTACGGCTGGGCGGCCGGGTTCGGGTAGGGCTGCGCGGCGCCGTACGGGTGGGTGGACGACTGGGCGGACGGGTAGCCGTACCCGGCCGACTGCGGGTGCCCGACGACGCCGGCCGGAGCGGCCGGACGGCCCGCCGACCAGACCACCTGGCGATCCATCAGCAGGAAGTGCACCGGCGGGGTGAACCACATCAGCACCATCATCGTGGTGCCGACCGCGTCCGCGACCGGAGCCTCGCCCTTGCCGAAGCTGCCGGCCACCCCGATGCAGATGAAGAAGGTGAGGAAGAGCCCGGCGTACACCACCGCCCCCAGGATGTCGTACGCCCTGCGACGGCGGACCGCCAGCAGCAGCGACGGCACCATGCCGAGCAGACCGACGGTCAGCAGCGGTGCGAGGACCACCAGGACCCGACCGGCCACGCCGTACGGGCCGGCCGGCCGACCGGGGCCCGCGGGTCGGGCGACCAGGGTCCGGCCGTAGGGCGGGGGCACGGCGCCGGGTATGCCACCGGCGGGCGGGCCACCGGGCGGTGGGCCGAACTGCCCGGGGTACTGCCCTGACATGCGCGCTCCTGAGCGGGTGAGGACGACGGCCGTCCGGATCACGGGACCGGTTCCGCACACCGTACCGCCAGCGCCGGTCGGGCCGGCGTCCTTCCGTCGTACCCGTACCGCTCCGCGGCACCGGAGCGGAGCGGGAAGCCGGCCGGTCCGACGTCCGGAGCCGGACGCGGGTCCGGACGCAGGGCCGGACGCCGGGGACCGTCAGGAGGCCGGCGGGGGCTCGGCGGTGCCGGCGGCCAGGGCGTCGGTGACGGCCTGGGCGAGGGCGTGGCCGAGGGTCGCGGCCTGCTGGAGCGCCGCGTCGAAGGCGGCGAGCCGGGCGAAGGCCGCGCCGAGGCGGCGCTGTTCGGTGATCGGCAGCCGCGGCAGCTCGACCCGGCGGATGTCCAGCCTGGTGGTCGTCGAGGCGTGGCTGGCGGCCCGGCGGGCGGCGGCCGTGGAGCGCAGATGCCCGGCCAGGAAGTCCGGGTCGAGGGCGGCCGGGTCGGGACGGAGCAGGTGCAGCTGGCGGCCGAGCGCGGCACCGACGGGTGGGCCGTCCGGGCCGACCACCCGGGCCACGCCGCCGCCGAGAGCGGGGACGAGCACGTCGCCGGGCCGGGTCAGCGGAGTGCCGTCGGCGGCGGCCCGGTCCAGGACGGATACGGGCGGGGCGCCGAGGACCAGGTCCTGGTCCGTCAGCACAGGGATGCCGGTCGGATCGGCACCGGTCGGATCGGTGCCGAGCGGATCGATGCCGACCGGATCGGTGCCGACCGGCCGGGTCGGGGCGCCCGCCCCGGAGGAGTGCACCTCCAGCAGTCCGGCGCGGACCAGCTCCCCCAGGGTGACCACCGGGCCTACGCCCGCCCCCGGCACCGGGTCGGGTGCCGGTCCGGGCAGCAGGGTGCCGGGGTCGGCGAGTCCGTCCAGCAGCTCGGTCAGCCGGCCGCCGAGGTGCGAGAGTCCGGCGGCGCCGCCGGGCGGGGCGGCCGGCGGGACGTGCCGGGCGGGCGAGAGGTCGGTCTCGTCGTCGAGGAGGTCGATCGCCGCCACGGTCCGGTGGCGGCCGGGCCGGTCCTCGGGCAGCGGGAGACCCTCCCGGGCGGCGAGGTCGAAGGCGCGCCAGGCGTCCAGGACGGTACGGCTCAGCTCGGGCCAGCGGACCTTGTCGCGGCCGCCCTCGGCGGGTTCGGCGGAGCCGGGCGAGGTGGCGGCGGCGTCGATCATCAGCACCTGGCGGAAGTCGTCGCCGGAGCGGGGCGCGCGCAGCACCCAGAGGTGGAGCGGCACCCCGTACGGAGGCGCGGCACCGGCCGGGAGGGCGACCACCGCCCGCAGCGCGCCCGAACGCAGCAGTTCGGCACGGACCCGGCGGCCGGCCCGGCGGGCGGCGACGGTCGGCGGGAGCAGCAGTGCGGTGAGCCCGCCGGGACTGGTGTGGGCGAGGCAGTGCAGCACCCAGGCGAGTTCGGACTCGCCGCGCGGCGGGACGAGTCCACCGGGCCAGCGACGGTCGAACTGCAGCTCGTCGTGGCCCCAGTCCCGTTCGTTGTAGGGGGGCTGGCAGAGCACCGCGTCGAAGGTGTGGCCGGTGTAGGCGTCGGCACGCAGAGCGTCGCCGGGGCGGAGGTCGACCGGGAGCGGGACGGGGTCGGCGGCGGGCGCGTGCAGGGCGAGCCTGAGCCGGGCGAGCGCGGTGGTGACCGGGTCGGTGTCCTGGCCGTAGCGGTCGGTGCTGGACGGCAGGGCGAGCAGCAGGGCGCCGAGGCCGGTGGCGGGGTCGAGCACGGTGGCGGGCACGCCGGCGACGGCGGCGAGCAGTTCGGCGGCCTCCGGCGGGGTGGGGCTGAGCTGGCGGGTGTTGGCCTCGGCGTACCGGGTGAGGAGCTGTTCGTAGGCGGCGGCCGGGCCGGCCTCCGCGGCCAGCCGGGCGAGCAGCCGGGCGAGGTCGAGCTCGGTGGAGCCGAAGAGGCCCGGTCGGCCGAGTCCGCCGGCAGCAGCGTCCGAGCCGTCGGCCGCGATACCGGCCCCAGCACCGGTGCCGGTACCGAACACGGTGCGGGCGGTGTCCGCGAGGGCGCGCGGCAGGGCGGTGGCGAGCCTGGTGTCCGGCTGATCGGCGAGGGCGGCCCAGCGGTCCGGTTCCCGGTGCTGCAGCAGCAGGACGGCGCCGGCCCGGACCAGCGGGGCGGCCGGGTGGCCGTCCGGGTCGCGCAGGGTCTCGACGAGCCGCCAGACCCGCTCCAGCAAGGGCAGTTCGGCGATCTTGCCCTGGGACCGGAGCCAGGTCTCGACCTCGGCGAGCGCGAAGGCCGGGCTGCTGTCGGTGCCGCCGACGGGGCGCGGGAAGTCGGGGTGGCGGCGGCGCCAGTTGCTGACGGCGGCGCGGCCCACCCCGGCGAGGCGGGCGATCTCGACCGCGGTCACCTCGGGTCGGTCCGGCATGGGGGCTCCTTCGTCGGCGACGGCACAGGTGTGGCCACACAGCATAGTCAGCGGGGCCGATCCAGCAGTTCACACGTGAACGGAGACGTTTTACGAAAGGCCGTTGACATCGTTCACAGCAGATGATGTGATCTCTCCTGTCGACAGCACGTCAGGTCGACACCGCACAGGACGAGAACCGCCGGACCGTACCCGGCGACACGACAGGAGACCCCGATGTCCGCGACCACCCGCCGCACCCGCCGCACCGCCGCCCTGCTGCTGGGCGCCACGCTCGTCACCCTCACCGCGACGGCCTGCAACTCGACCGGCGGCCCCTCCGTCTCCACCGAGGCCAAGCAGACCGCCGCCGCCTCCGCCCCGGCGGCCGGCGCCGCCACCTCCGCCCCGGCCAAGCCGGCCGACAGCAAGCCGGCGGAGAGCAAGCCCGCCGAGGCGGCCAAGGCCCCGGCGAAGGTCGGCGACACCATCGCCCTCAAGAGCACCCTGGAGAAGGGCAACACCGCCGACATCACCGCGCTGAAGGTGGTCGACCCGGCCCAGAGCACCAACGAGTACCTGACCGCGGCGGACGGCAAGCACTACGTCGCCGTGCAGTTCCAGATCAAGCCGACCGGGGCCAAGGCCTACAGCGACGCCCCGTGGAGTGCCGCCAAGGTGATCGACGACCAGGGCCAGGCGTACGGCCCGACGCTGGCCGACACCAAGGCCGGCCCGTCCTTCCAGACCCCGACCAACATCGCCTCCGGCGAGACGGGCAAGGGCTTCGTCGTCTTCGAGGTGCCCAACGGCACCAAGCTCGACAAGGTCCAGTTCTCCCTGGACAACGGCTTCGCCGACCAGGTCGGCCAGTGGAAGCTCGGCTGACCGGTGGCAGCACCCCGCCCACCGCTCCCGCCACCCCGCACGCGACCGCACGCAAGAACGCGAACGCCCGCAAGAACGCGGCCGCACGCGAGACCGCGAACACGCGCCAGTGCGCGAACGCCCGCACCAACGCCGACGGCGGCCCCGGGCAGCACCGCCCGAGACCGCCGTACCCGGCGAGGGCCCCTCCGGGGGCTCCCGACCGCCGCGGGGTCCGCTACTTCTTCGCCCCCGCCAGGTCGTCGAACATCGCCGACAGGAACTCCCTGGACCAGGCCAGCAGCTCCCGTCCGACCAGCGGCTTGCCGCCGATCCGCCCGGTGGACGGCCTCGGCACCAGCAGCTGGTTGGTCGCCGCCTTCACCTGGCTGCGCGGGTAGAGGCGGTTCAGCCGCAGCTGCTGCGACTCCCTCAGCTCGACCGGGCCGAAGCGCACGTTGGAGCCCTGCAGCGTGATGTCCGCGATGCCGCACCGCCGCGCGTACAGCCGCAGCGCCGCCACCAGCAGCAGGTTCTCCACCGGTTCGGGCAGCTTGCCGTACCGGTCGGCCAGCTCGTCCCGGACCTGGGTGATGTCCTCCTCCGAGTTGACCGCCGCGATCGAGCGGTAGGCCTGCAGCCGCAGCCGCTCCCCCGGCGCGTAGTCGTGCGGCACATGGGCGTCGACCGGCAGCTCGATCTTCACCTCCAGCGGCTCCTCCTCCGGCTCGACGCCGCCCGCCAGCGACTCCCGGAACTCGGCCACCGCCTCGCCGACCATCCGCATGTAGAGGTCGAAGCCGACGCCGGCGATGTGCCCGGACTGCTCGCCGCCGAGCAGGTTGCCCGCGCCGCGGATCTCCAGGTCCTTCATCGCGACGTACATGCCGGCGCCCATCTCGGTGTGCTGGGCGATGGTGGCCAGCCGCTCGTGCGCCGTCTCGGTCAGCGGCTTCTCCGGCGGGTACAGCATGTAGGCGTACCCGCGCTCCCGGCCCCGGCCCACCCGGCCGCGCAGCTGGTGCAGCTGGGAGAGGCCGAAGGTGTCGCCGCGCTCGACGATCAGGGTGTTGGCGTTGGAGATGTCGATACCGGACTCGACGATCGTGGTCGACACCAGGACGTCGAACTCCTTCTCCCAGAAGTCGACGACCACCTTCTCCAGCTGGGTCTCGCCCATCTGCCCGTGCGCGGTGGCGATCCGTGCCTCCGGCACCAGGTCCTTCAGCCGGGCGGCCGCCTTGTCGATCGACTCGACCCGGTTGTGGATGTAGAACACCTGGCCCTCGCGCAGGAGTTCACGCCGGATCGCGGCCGAGATCTGCTTCTCGTCGTACGGTCCGACGAAGGTCAGCACCGGGTGCCGCTCCTCCGGCGGGGTGGTGATGGTGGACATCTCGCGGATCCCGGTGACCGCCATCTCCAGGGTGCGCGGGATCGGGGTCGCGGACATGGTGAGCACGTCGACGTTGGCCCGCAGCTTCTTCAGCTGCTCCTTGTGCTCGACGCCGAAGCGCTGCTCCTCGTCGACGATGACCAGGCCGAGGTCCTTGAACCGGGTCTCCGAGGAGAACAGCCGGTGGGTGCCGATGACGACGTCCACCGAGCCCTCGAACAGGCCCTCCAGCACGGCCTTGGCCTCGCTGTCGCTCTGGAACCTGGACAGCGCCTTCACGTTCACCGGGAAGTTGGCGTACCGCTCGGCGAAGGTCGAGAAGTGCTGCTGCACCAGCAGCGTGGTGGGCACCAGCACCGCGACCTGCTTGCCGTCCTGCACCGCCTTGAAGGCCGCCCGGACCGCGATCTCGGTCTTGCCGTAGCCGACGTCGCCGCAGATCAGCCGGTCCATCGGGACGGACTTCTCCATGTCCGCCTTGACCTCGGCGATGGTGGTCAGCTGGTCGGGCGTCTCCGCGTAGGGGAAGGCGTCCTCCAGCTCGCGCTGCCACGGGGTGTCCGGGCCGAAGGTGTGGCCGGGGGCCGCCATCCGGGCCGAGTACAGCTTGATCAGGTCGGCGGCGATCTCCTTGACCGCCTTCTTGGCCCGCTGCTTGGTCTTCGCCCAGTCCGCGCCGCCGAGCCGGTGCAGCGTCGGGGCCTCGCCGCCGACGTACTTGGTGACCTGGTCGAGCTGGTCGGTCGGCACGAACAGCCGGTCGCCGGGGTGGCCCCGCTTGGCCGGGGCGTACTCCAGCACCAGGTACTCGCGGGTGGCGCCCTGCACGGTGCGCTGCACCATCTCCACGTACCGGCCGACACCGTGCGCCTCGTGCACCACGTAGTCGCCGGGCACCAGCGCCAGCGGGTCGATCGCGTTGCGGCGCCGGGACGGCATCCGCCGCATGTCCTTGGTGGAGGACCGCTGGCCGGACAGGTCGGTCTCGGTGATCACGGTCAGCTTGAGCGTCTCGTCGACGAAGCCGTGCTCGATCGAGCCGCAGGAGACGTGCACGACGTCCCGGGTGGGGGCCTCGGACAGGTCGGCGACCAGCCGGGCCGCGATGCCCTCGTTGCCGAGCATCTCGGCGAGCCGGGAGGCCGGTCCGTGGCCCTCGGTCACCATGACCACCCGCCAGTCGGCGGCCAGCCGCTCCTTGGCGTCGGCGATCGCCCGGGCGGTGTCGCCCCGGTACGCCTCGACCGCGTGCATGCCGAGGGTCAGGGTGTTGGTGTCGAACTCCAGCATTCCGCCGACCGAGGCGTCGCTGGTCGCGAACGGGCTGACCGACCACCACGGCAGGCCGATCTCGGCGGCGTGCTCGCGCACCTCGGCGAGCGAGCGCAGCGAGGCGGCCGAGACGTCGATGGTCTCCAGGTCGATGGGCCGGTCGCCCCCGGAGGCGGCGGCCACCCAGGAGGCGTGCAGGAACTCCTGGCTGGTCGCCACCAGGTCGGTGGCACGGGTGCGGACCCGCTCGGGGTCGCAGACCACCGCGACCGAGCCCAGCGGCAGCACGTCGACCAGCAGCTCCATGTCGTCGACCAGGACGGGGGCCAGCGACTCCATCCCCTCGACCGCGATGCCCTCGGCGATCTTGTCCAGGATCTCGGCCAGGCCCGGGTGCTCGGCGGACAGTTCGGCGGCCCGCGCCCGCACCTCGTCGGTCAGCAGCAGCTCGCGGCAGGGCGGCGCCCACAGACCGTGCTCGGCGATCTCCAGCGAGCGCTGGTCGGCCACCTTGAAGAACCGGATCTCCTCGACGTCGTCGCCCCAGAACTCCACCCGCAGCGGGTGCTCCTCGGTCGGCGGGAAGACGTCCAGGATGCCGCCGCGCACCGCGAACTCGCCGCGCTTCTCGACGAGTTCGACCCGGGAGTAGGCGGCTGCGGCGAGCCGCCGGGCGACCTGCTCCAGATCGTGCGACTCGCCCCGCTGGACGGCCACCGGCTCCAGCTCGGCCAGCCCCTTCACCTGCGGCTGCAGCACCGAGCGGACCGGTGCGACGATCACCTGCACCGGCCCGGACGCCCGGTCGTCGACGCGCGGGTGGACGATCCTGCGCAGCACCGCGAGCCGGCGGCCGACGGTGTCCGAGCGCGGGGAGAGCCGCTCGTGCGGCAGCGTCTCCCAGGCCGGGAACTCGGCGACCGCGTCCGGCGGGAGCAGCGAGCGGAGCGAGGCGGCGAGGTCCTCGGCCTCCCGGCCGGTGGCGGTGACGGCCAGCACCGGACGGCCCCGTTCCCCGGCCGCCTGCCCGGCGAGCGCGCGGGCCAGCGCGGCGATGGCGAACGGCCTGGCGGCGGGCGGTCCGACCAGGTCGAGATGGCGGCGGCCCCCGGCCGCCGCACCGGTGGCGGTCGCGGCCTCGATCGCCTCGGCGAGGGCCGCGTCCCGCGCGACGACATCGAGCAGTCCGGTCAGGCTCATCTGGAGTCTCTTCTTCGTCCCGAGGAAGGTGCTGCCCGGGGGCCCTCGGCCCGTCGGGGCAACGCGAACGGCCCGGCACGCCGTGCGGCCGGGGGTCTCCAGCCTACGCCGCGAGGCTGACGCGCACGCGGCACACGGCCGGGGGCGGGGCGGCGCGCGACCGGCGCACGACCCGCACGCCGTCCGCCGGCGATGCGGTGCGGACGAACCACCCCCCGCACGCTGCCGGTCCCGGTGTTCCGCCGGGCCGTTTCCCCATCGTCGCGTTCTGCCACGAACTGGACATACTCCTGTCACTGCCCGTCCATGGAGATCGCGCACCATGGTGAATGTGCCCGCCGCACCCAACCGTGGGGGATGGCTGCGAGGGGCACGGTCGCACACCCGATGGGGGTCGGGAGTGCGAGGCCGGGCGGCCCTGGGTGGGGGCGCCCGCCCACACGCCGGGAACCGTGGCGTCCTTTCCTGGAGGACGCCACGGGTCTCGGCCTCATTCTTTTCCCCGCCCGCCCTCCCCGTCCACACCTCCGGGGTCACGATCGCGTGCCGTCCCGGGGGCTTTTCCCCCGACGGGGACGGCCGCCGGCCCCGATCGCGGTCCCGCGTCCCTTTCCGGCCCCTTTCGGCGCAATCCCGGGAAAGCCCCCGCCGTCCGGCCCCGCTCCCTACCCTGTGGTGAAGACCGTGTGGAGACGCCCGGAGGGGCCAGGGGCGTCGCGATGGAGGGGGTTCTTCGTCATGCGCGTTGTCATCGCAGGCCAGGGCTACGTGGGGCTGCCGCTCGCGGTCCGCGCGGCCGAGGTGGGGCACCGGGTGGTCGGCTACGACGTGGACGAGCGCCGGATCAAACGGCTGGCCGTCGGCGAGTCCTACGTCGAGGACATCCCGGCCGAGCGGCTGCGGCCGCTGCTGGAGAACGGGAGCTATCTGCCGTCCGCCGAGCCGTCCGACGTCGCGGAGTTCGACGTCGCGGTGATCACCGTGCCGACGCCGCTGCGCGACGGGGTGCCCGACCTGTCGTACATCGAGGCCTCGGCGGCCCTGCTCGCCCAGCACCTGCGGCCGGGGGCGACCGTGGTCCTGGAGTCCACCACCTACCCCGGCACCACCGAGGAACTGCTCGCGCCGCTGCTGGAGCAGGGATCCGGGCTGACCGCCGGGCGGGACTTCCACCTCGGCTACAGCCCGGAGCGGATCGACCCGGGCAACCCGACCTGGCGGCTGGAGAACACCCCGAAGGTGGTCTCCGGGATCGACCCGGACTCCCTGACGGCGGTCGAGGGCTTCTACGGCGGGCTGATCGACCGGACCGTCCCGGTCTCCAGCTGCAAGGAGGCCGAGCTGACCAAGCTGCTGGAGAACACCTTCCGCCATGTGAACATCGCCCTGGTCAACGAGCTGGCGATGTTCGCCCACGATCTCGGGATCGACGTCTGGGAGGCCATCGACGCCGCCTCCACCAAGCCGTTCGGCTATCTGCGGTTCACCCCCGGCCCGGGGGTGGGCGGGCACTGCCTGCCGATCGACCCGTCCTACCTGTCCTGGCGGGTGGAGCGGGCGCTCGGCCAGTCGTTCCGCTTCGTCGAGCTGGCCAACGACGTCAACAGCCACATGCCCGACTACGTGGTCCGCAGGCTCGCCGAGGCGCTGAACGAGCGGCAGCGCTCGGTCAAGGGCTCACGGGTGCTGCTGCTGGGGCTGGCGTACAAGAAGAACACCGGCGACGCCCGGGAGACGCCGGCCGCCCGGGTCGCCGAGCTGCTGGTCAGGATGGGCGCCGAGGTCCGCGCCGCCGATCCCCACGTGGTGGTCGGGGTGCACGTGCCGGAACCGGTGATCCCGGGCCAGCGGGCGGCCGAGCACGACCCGCACGGCGACCCCTTCGCGGCCGTGCACCGGGTGGAGGCGAGCCCGCAGGAGCTGGCGGCGGCGGACGCGGTCGTGCTGCTGGCCGACCACGACGACTTCGACTACGGGGCGATCACCGCCCACGCCCGGTACGTGCTGGACTGCCGGCGGCGGCTGGCCGGCGGCGCCGCGGTCGAGGTGCTCTGAGCCGCCCGCCGACCCTGCCGTCCTGCCGGTCCCTGCCGACCCGCCGGCCCTGCTGTCCCGCCGCCCCCGCCGACCTGCCGTCCGTCCGGCCCGCGCCGCGGACGCTCCACGGGCGCTCCACGGACGCGCCACGGACGCGCCGGGCCCCGAACGCGTCCCGCGTTCGGGGCCCGGTACGTACGGGGCTGCCGGCCGGCGGTCAGCGCCGGCGGCGGTAGGCGACCGTGTTCGGCGTGCCGTACTCGGCGCCGTCGTCGACGATCACGATCTTCGGGATGATCCTGGTCTCCTCCTCGGCCGGGCGCTCGGCGCCCGCCCCCTCGCCGCCGTCCGTCGGCGGGAGCACCGCCGGGGGCGTGGCCGGCCTCGGCGGCACCGGGCCGGGGGCGGCGGCCGGGGCGACCCGCCCGGGGGTGACCCGGAGCATGGCGGTGGCCGCCTCGCCCGCGCCGGGGACCGGACCGGCGGGCAGGGCCGGGACGGGCTCCTTGCGGAGCACGGCCCGCGGGTCGGCGGCCGCGGGCACCGGGACGGACACCGCGGCGGGGACGCCGACGGGCAGCGGGATCTCCCCCGTGTCCGCCTCCGAGTCGACCGGGGCAGCGTCCGAGGGGGCCGCGTCGACCGGGGCCGCGTCCGCGGGCGCGGCGTCCGCGGGCGCGGCGTCCGCCGGGGCGTCGTCGGTCCGCTCCCGGTCGGCCCGCTCCTCGGCCGCCAGGTCCTCGGCCACCGGGGCCGGCAGCGGCTCGATCGCGCCCACCGCGGCGCCCGTGAGCGAGGCCAGGGTCGCCTTGATGTGGTCGAGGTGCTGCTGCACCGTCTCCAGCCTGGCCGTGAACTCGCGGTGCTCGCGCTCGGTCGCCGTGTTGATCCGCTCGGCCTCGCGCCGGGCCTGCTCGATCAGCTCGTCCGCCCTGGCCTGGGCCTCGGCGTCGCTCTGCTTGATCCGGCCGAGCACCGACTCCCGGAACTGCTCGGCCTCCTTGACCCGCCGCTCGGCGGTGGAGGAGATCGCCGCGTCCTCGGTGTCGGCCTTGGTCTGCGCCTCGGCGAAGGTCTCGTCGGCCTTGCGGCGCAGCTCGGCCAGCTTGGCCTCGGCCCGCTCGGAGGCCTCCGCGGCCGCGACCCTGACCTGGGCCGCGTGCGCGGTGGCGGCGTCCCGGACGGACCGGACCTCGCGGTCGGTGTCGGCCCGGATCGTCTCGGCCTCGGCCCGGGTGCGCTCGTCGGTGCGGCGCGCGGCCGCGTCGGCCTCGGTCCGGGTGACGGTCGCGTACTCCTTGGCGGCCCGGTCGGCCGCCTGGCCGGCCTCGTAGACCTCGTCACGGAGGTCCTCGGCCGCGCGCTCGGCCTTGTCACGGACGGCGCGGGCCTCGTTCTCGGCCGTCCGGGCCAGCCCGGCGGCCTGCTCGCTGAGCACCTCGTAGTCCGGTTCCGGGGCATCGGCGGCGGCCTGCCGGACCTCGGCCAGCCGGCGTTCCATCTCCCGGATCCCGGACCCGAGCACGCTCAGCCGTTCCCAGGCCTCGTCCCGCTGCGCGGTGTAGGCCGTCAGGGCTCGGTCGACCTGCTCGGGCGCGTAACCGCGCCGGGCAACGGTGAAGCCGTACTGGGGGACGGCGTCGCTCATGGGCTCTTCCCCTCGTGTCGCGGGCTGCGGAGCCCATGATCGGACGGATCGGTCCGCTCGGGAACCGGGTCGACGAACCCGGTCGGGAGTCGAACGTCGAACGGATCGAAACATGTCGAGGATGGACGATTGCGACCATCCTCTTGACCTATTTTGCGCAGATCATGGCGAAACCCCAATGAGGCACCGCCGCACCGGTACGCCGAAGGGGCCGTTCCGGACACCGGAACGACCCCCGGCCACGTGCGTGGATCCGGGACCGCCCGCCAGGGACCGTCCGACGGTCCCTAGAGCAGGCCGTCCCAGAACTGCTCCAGCAGCACGGCCCACCAGGTGTCCGCGGACTGGAGCGCAGCCGGGTCGATCGCGGCCAGCTGAGCCTGGAAGTCGGTCGTCCAGCGACCGGCCTGGTCCGGGGTCAGCCCGTACCGCAGCCGCCACATCCGGCCCAGCAGGGCCAGCGCGCGGACGAACTCCGGTACACCTGTGTTGACGAACCGGGGCGGCTCCCCGGTTCCTTCGAGATCCATCGCGACCACGTGCGCCGTGCCGTACTGCACGCACAGCTGCCGGCCGTAGTCGTTGCCCAGCACCAGGTAGCCGCCGAAGTCGGTGCCGCCCGCCAGACCCCGCTCGGCCGCCAGCTCGGCGAGCGTCGGGATCGGCCGGCCCTCCTGGGCCTGTGCCCAGAAGAACGGTCCGAACTCGCGCGGCAGACCCGCCCACATCAGTGTCTGCGCCACCGGCTCGGGAACGCCCTGCCGGGCCACCGCGCGCTGCTCGAAGCGGAACACGTTGGCCCCGAAGGCCTGGCCGAGCTCCTGGCCGAGCTGCTGCGGCGGAACCGGCTGCGGCGCCGGAACGGTGCCCGGGGCGGGCAGCGGCACCCGGAGCGGCCGGACCCGCTGGGGACCGGAGGCCAGCTGGTGCAGCTCGTCCAGGTGGTCCAGCAACTGGGCCATGCCGGCCTGCCGGGAGTGGTGCTCCCGGCCGTAGTCGGCGGTGTGGGTGAGCCGCACGTTCGGCCAGGAGGCGGCGATCATCCGGTGGCAGTAGCCGCCGGGCAGGTCGCAGGACTCCAGCTCGGTGTAGAGCTCCAGCACCTGCTCCGGCGGCACGTTCAGCCGCCGCAGGTCCTGGAGGATCTTCCACTCCGGGTGCGGGGTGCCGGGCTCGCTGCGGTGCAGCAGCTTCTGCTCCGACCCGTCCGGGCCCCGGTAGCTGAGCGCGGCGAAGTAGCCGGGGCCGACGGCCGGCACGCCGGGGGGCACCGGGGCGCCCGGCGGCGGCCCGGGCACGGGCGGGACGGGAGCGGGCGGGACGGGCGCGGCGACCGGGGCCGGCGCCGGTGCGGCGGGAGCGGGCCCGGCCGGGTAGCCGTAGCCGGCCGCGGGCGCGCCGGCACCGGGCGGCGGCGGGACGGCGGGGCCGCCGGACGGCGGGGTGCCCGGGTCGATCGCGCCCGCCAGCTGGGTGCGCTCGTACGCCACCCCGCCGGACGCGGCGGGGGCGGCGGGAGGTGCGCCCGGGGCGTCCGCGGGACGCAGACCGGCCGGCGGCGGGGGCGGCGGAGCGCTGGAGGCACCGCGGCCGCCGGAACCGGCGGAGACCGCCGGGCCGGAGCCACCGCGCAACTCGGCCGGCGGGGGTGGCGGCGGGGCCGAGCCGGGGTTGCGGCCGAGCGCGGCGGGCGCCGGACCCGCACCGGGGCCGGCCGCACCACCGCGCAGTGCGGCGGGCGGGGGCGGCGGCGGGGCGGAGCCCGGTGCGCGGCCGAGCGCGCCCGGCGGCGCGGGCTCGGCGGACGGACCGACCGGCGGCGGGACCGGGGCCCCGGGCGCACCCGGCAGGCCCGCCAGTCCGGGCAGACCGTCGGGCGAGGCCAGCATGGTGGCGGCGTGCTCGACCCCCGGGCCGGCGGGCGGCGGGACGGGCGTGCCGGGGGCGGGCGTGCCGGGGGCGGGCGTGCCGGGACCGCCGGGCGCACCCGGCAGACCGGCGAGACCCGGCAGACCGTCCGGCGGCGCCAGCAGCGTCGGCGCGGGCTCCACCATCGGCGGCAGCGACGGCGGCACCGGCGTCCCCGGCGCCGGCGTCCCCGGACCACCAGGCATCCCCGGACCACCTGGACCACCCGGACCACCCGGCAGACCCGCGAGACCCGGCAGACCGTCCGGCGGCGCCAGCAGCGTCGGCGCGGGCTCCACCATCGGCGGCAGCGACGGCGGCACCGGCGTCCCCGGCACCGGCGTCCCCGGACCACCGGGCGCACCCGGCAGACCCGCGAGACCCGGCCGGGCGCCCTCGGGCAGCAGCACGGTGGCCGCCTCCGAACCGGCCCGCGGCTCGCCGGACAGCCCGGCACCGTTGGTGCGCAGCCCGTCGGGCAGCAGGACGGTCGCCGCCTCGACGCCCGGGCCGTGCGCGGGCGGACCGGCCGGCTCGTCGTAACCGGGCGGCGGGGCGAGCATGGTCGGCGCGTCCCCGGCGGGGCGCTCGGAGACCGGCGGCGTGGTCAGCACCGCGGGCCCGGGCGTGTCGGCACGCCCGAACCGGACCCCCGGGGTCGGCGGCACGGCGGGTGCCGGATCGAGCGGCGGGGCGGGCGGGGGCGGCGGCAGGACGGCGGGCCCGGCCGGAGCGACCGGTTCGGCACCGGCCACCGGCACCCCCGACGCCGGCGTCCCGGCCGCCGCGGGTGCGCCCAGCCGCTCCGCCTCGGCGGCGAGCGCCGCCTCCCCGGCCTCCTGCAGCCACTGCGGCGGGCTCAACAGGAAGGACGTCGCCTCCACCGGCCCCGGCGCAGGCCGGGCCGCCCCGGCCGGGTTGGCCGCGACCGGCCGCCCGTACGTCTCCTCGTACTGCCGGACCACCTCGTTGACGGGCAGCGCGGGCCAGAGGGTGCTCGCGCCGGAGTCCCGGGCGATCACCAGCCGGGCCTCCCCCTCGGCCCCGGTACCGCCCTCGGCGGACTGCACGGCCCAGCAGACGAAGCCCAGGTCGAACTCCCGGACCCGCACCTCGCGCTGCCGCTCCCGGGACACCCCGCCGTTGATCCACTCCTCGGCGAGTTCCTGCGCCTGCGCGTACGTCACCACGCCCGGTTCACCCCTGTCCCCATCGTCCCCGCTCGTTCCACACCGTCGACGACCGGCCGGTCCGTCTCCCGGCCCGTCCTGCGTTCCACCGCGAACGCCACGTCAGCCCACCGGAACGGCCCGGGCGAACCCGCCGTTCACCATCAGCTCGGCGACCGTCTCCAGCTCCGGCGGGCTCCCGGCCAGTCGCAGCAGGAAGTCGTCGAAGTCGTCCCCGCACGGCAGCAGCAGCCGCTCGACCCGGTCCTCGGGGGACTCCGGGGCGCCGGTGTCGCGGGCGTCGTCGTAGAGGCAGAGCCAGACCGAACCGATCCGGTCGCCGCGCACCTTCAGCGCCAGGATGCCGCCCTGGGCGTAGGCGATGCCCAGGTAGTCCTTGGTGAAGTGGTCCCGCAGGCACTTGTTGGCGTAGACGACGTCCTCGGTGCCGTACTCCTCGGTGAGCGTCAGGAACGGCTGGTCGACCAGCAGCCCGAGGTCCGGGTCGAGAGCCACCCCGGCCGGGACGCGGCCGCCGCCGAGCTTGAGGAAGGTCCGGTAGGCGCCGGGCAGGCGGTAGCCCAGGCGCTGCTCGGCCCGCTGCACGAGGTCCTCGGGGACGCCGATCGGGTCGCTGCCGTCGAGGGCGAGCGGGAAGTGCACCGCCCGCTTCTCCTGCAGCGGGCGGGTACCGCGCCGGCTGTGGTCGGCGGAGGAGGTGGCCAGTCCGCCGTGGTGCCGCAGCAGCGCCTTGACCTCGACCGGGACGAGCTCCATCCGCCGCCAGCCGGGCGCGGCCCGGCCGACCACGTGGTGCCAGGTCCAGCCGGGCGGGGTGGCGACGGCGGTGTCCAGGTCGGCCCAGAGCGGGTGGCCCTGGGTGAACAGCGCGGCGTTGGCCGAGACGTAGTCGGTCAGCCGAAGCTCGTCGACGCCGAAACCGGCCGGCGGGTCGGCGACCTCGGCCGCCGCGGCGGCGTACGGGCCGAAGTCCGGGTGGCCGTGCTCGTCCACCCGGACCCCGGCGGGGTGCCGCTCGGCGCGGACCGGATCCGGGAACTGCACCACCTGACCTGCGTACGCCGCGTTCGGTGCGGCGGCGACGCCGGGCCGACCTGTCGTCATCTGGGAGCCCCCACTGGCTGCTGCAAACTCTCGGTGCGCTTGTTGGGAACCAGCGTAGGGGGTACGCCTGCGGCCCGGCCCCCCGCCCGGTGGGACCGGACCCGGACCGGCACCGACCGGACACGGGACGGCCACCGGCAGGGCACGGGGCGGTCACCGCCGGGACGGGGAGGCGGGCGGGAGAACGGACGCGGGACGGGCCGACGGGGCGGCCGCGGAGCGGGGCGGCCGCGGAACGGAACGGGACGGAACGGGCTCAGGCCGCCAGTGCCTTGGCCAGTACTTCCACCACCCGCTCCTGCTGCCCCGCGGTGATCTGCGGGAACAGCGGCAGCGTCAGCAGTTCCCCCGCCGCCCGCTCGGCGACCGGGAACGCCCCCTCGCCGTGGCCGAGGTGCCGGAAGGCCGGCTGCAGGTGGACCGGCACCGGGTAGTGCACGCCGGCCCCGACGCCGGCCGCGTTCAGCGCCGCGAGCAGCGCGTCCCGGCGCGCGCCGCCCGCGCCGACCCGGACCGCGTACAGGTGCCAGACGTGCTCGTTGCCGGGCGCGGTGCGCGGCGGGGTGATGCCGTCCAGACCGGCCAGCAGACCGTCGTAGCGGGCGGCGGCGGCCCGGCGGGCCTCGTTCCAGGCGGGCAGCCGGCGCAGTTTGGCGCGCAGCACGACGGCCTGGAGCGCGTCCATCCGGGAGTTGAAGCCGAACCGCTCGTGGACGTACTTGCGGGCCGAGCCGTGGTCCCCGATCAGCCGGACGGCGGCGGCCAGGTCGTCGTCGTCGGTCACCACGGCCCCCGCGTCCCCGTAGGCGCCGAGGTTCTTGCCGGGGTAGAAGCTGGTGGCGGAGATCCGGCCGTGCCGGGCCCGGCCGTCCTGCCGGGCGCCCTGGGACTGCGCGGCGTCCTCCACCACCGGGCGGTCGCCGGCCAGGTCGAGCAGCGCGGCCATCGGGGCGAGCTGGCCGTTGAGGTGGACCGGCAGCAGCGCGACCGCGTCCGCCAGCACCTCGGCGACCCGGGCCGGGTCGATCAGCAGGTGGTCGGGGTCGGCGTCGACCAGGACCGGGCGCAGACCGGCCCGCTGGACCGCCTCCGCGGTGGCGACGAAGGTGTTGGCGGGCAGCACCACGCCACCGCCGGGCGGCAGGTCCAGGGCTCGCAGGGCCAGTTCGAGGGCGTCGGTGCCGTTGGCCGCGCCGACGCAGTGCCGGGCACCGGAGAAGGCCGCGTACTCCTCCTCGAAGCCCGCCACCTCCGGCCCCTTGACGTAGCCGCCGCTCGCGAGCACCCGGTCGAAGCCGGCCCTGACCTCCGGCTCGATCTCGGCGTGCGCGGCGGCGAGGTCGACGAGCGGAACGGGCTGGTCGGTGGTCATCCTGTGGTCTCCCTGGGCCGGTCGGAACCTGTCTGTGCGAAACCTGCGAGCAGCGGAGCGGTCGAGCGGCGGAGCGGTCGAGCAGAGCGAACGGACGGACAGCGGACGGAAGCAGCGGCGCAACGGACGGCGCGCAGGACCGCCGGGCTCAGCCGAGCGCGGACCGCAGCGCGGCCACCACCCGGTCCTGCTGCTCCTCGGTCAGCGCGTGGTGCAGCGGCAGGATCAGCGAACGCCGGGTGAGCAGTTCGGTGGCGGGCAGCGGGACCCTGGCCGTCCCCTTGTACGGGGCCTCCAGATGGGCGGCCATGATGCCGCGCCGGGCGGAGACGCCGGCCTCGGCGAGCCGGAGCAGCAGCTCGGCCCGGTCGGGGGCGCCGTCCGGCGGCAGCACCCAGCAGGACTGGTAGTTGGTGGTGCCGTGCGGCGGGTCGTCGACCAGCCGCGCACCGGTGCCGGCGAGCAGCTCCCGGTAGCGGGCGGCCAGTTCGCGCCGGCGGGCGACCATGGCGGGCAGCTTGCGCAGCTGCACCAGGCCGATGGCGGCCTGGATGTCGGTCATCCGGTAGTTGAAGCCGATCTCGTCGTAGGTCTCCAGCACGCTCGCGCCGCCGGCCCCCGCGTGCCGGTCGGCCGCCGAGACGCTCATCCCGTGCTCGCGCAGCCGCCGCAGCCGGGCCGCGAGTTCGCCGTCCCGGCAGGTGACCATGCCGCCCTCGCCGGTGGTGAGCAGCTTGCGCGGGTGGAAGGAGTAGGCGGCGAGTTCGGCGCCCGCGCCGACGGGACGGCCCCGGTAGACGGAGCCCGCCCCGCAGGCGGCGTCCTCGACGACGGTGACGCCGTGCGGCCCGACGGCGGCCCGGATGCCGTCCAGGTCGACCGGCACCCCGCCCTGGTCGACCGCGACCACCGCCCTGGTCCGCCCGGTGAGCAGCGGTTCGACGGTGGCGGCGGTGAGGTTCCCGGTGGCCGGGTCGACGTCCGCGAACACCGGTACCGCGCCCGCGTAGGTGACGGCGTTGGCGGTGGCGACGAAGGAGAGCGAGGGGACGACCACCTCGTCCCCCGGGCCGACGCCCGCACCGATCAGCGCCAGGTGCAGCGCGGTGGTGCAGGAGGAGACCGCGACGGCGTGCTCGACGCCGAGGTGCTCGGCGAAGGCCCGCTCGAAGGCGGCGACCCGGGGGCCCTGGGCCACCCAGCCGGAGCGGACCGCCTCGGCGGCGGCCTCGGCCTCCTCCTCGCCGAGCCAGGGGATCATGACGGGGATGCTGGACACAGGCGTGCTCCGAACGTGGCGCGGACGTGATCGGGGGACGGGGCGCCCGGCCGGGCGCGGACGCTCGACCGGGCACGGACGGGGCGGGAGGCCGCCACGCGCGCGGCGCGACGGCGACCGGGGCGGGACCGGAACGGCTACTGCTCGCGCCACCAGGCGACCAGCCGGCGCAGACCCTCGTCGAGGCCCAGTTCGGGCTTCCAGCCGAGGTCGCGCTCGGCGGCGCCGATGTCCGCGAGCCGCCGCACCACGCCGCCGGCGGTCCCCCGGGCCGGGCCGTGCTCGACGTCCAGGTCGGTCCGGTCCATGGCGGTGAGCAGGGCGTCGGCGAGGCCCCGCAGCGAGACCTCGCCGGCGCTGGCGATGTTGTAGACCCGGTCGGTGACGGGGGCCGCGGCGGCCAGCAGGTTGGCCCGGGCGATGTCCTCGGTGTAGACGAAGTCCATCGTCTGGGTCCCGTCGCCGAAGATCAGCGGCGGCTGTCCGGCGGCGATCCGCTCCATCCAGCGGATGAACACCTCGGTGTACCGGCCGTGCACGTCCATCCGGGGCCCGTACACGTTGAAGTAGCGCAGCGCGACGTAGTCCAGGCCGGACATGGCGTGGAAGGAGCGCAGCAGGCCCTCGTTGAAGACCTTGGCCGCCCCGTACAGGGTGTCGTTGTTGTACGGATGGTGGGTCTCGGGCGTCGGGAAGACGTCGGCGAGGCCGTAGACCGAGGCGGTGGACGAGGCGATCACCTTGCCGACGCCGACCTCGGCGGCGGCCTCGACCACGTCGAAGGTGCCGTCCACCATGATCTCCAGGGCGAGCCGGGGCTCGGTGGCGCACTGGGTGATCCGGATCGCGGCCAGGTGGAACAGCAGGTCGGTACCCGGGTCGAGGAGTTCGCGCAGCAGCGCGCGGTCGCGGATGTCGCCGTCCACCACCCGCAGCTGCCCGGGGCCGGCGATCTCGCGGGCGTACGCGAGGTTGGCCTCCCGGCCCCGGACGAAGTTGTCGAGCACGACCACCTCGCGGGCGCCGCCCTCGATCAGCTGGTCCACCACGGTGGAGCCGATGGTGCCGGCCCCGCCGGTCACCAGGCAGCGGGAGCCCTCGATCTGTACAGCGTTCACCGCGTGGCGGCCCTTTCCTGAGCTTCGGACATGGCGGACGTGCCGGGCAGGCCCTGCCCGGCGGACGGTTCGTGGCCGGCGGGCAGCTCGTGGCCGGGGGCCGGCTCGTGCGGCCCGGACAGCTCCGGGTCGAGGCCGACGCCGACCGGGACGGTGGCGCCGCCGAGTTCGAGGCTGAGCGAGGCCGCCTCCAGCAGCTGGAGCACCCGCAGGCCGGACCGGCCGTCGGTGAGCGGGGCCCGGCCCTCGGTGATGGCGGCGGCGAACTCGGCCATCACGTTGCGCAGCGCCTCCTGCTCGACCAGGGCGGGCGCGACCATCGAGCCGACCCGGTAGGAGATCAGGGCCTGATGGCGGATCGCGTCGGTCAGTTCGTCCGGCGGGGTGAGGTCCACGCCCCGGTCGTGGACCGCCAGCCGGGCCTGCGGGTTGAGGTCGTCCCAGACCAGGGTGCGCCGCGAGCCGCCGATCATGGTGGTGCGGACCTTCGTCGGCGAGAGCCAGTTGACGTGGCAGTGCGCCAGCGCGCCGTTGCTCAGCCGGACCGTGAGGTAGGCGACGCAGGCCCGGCCCGCGCCGATCGGGTCGGCGCCCTGGGCGGAGACGCCGACCGGCTCCACCCCCGGCGGCAGGACGAAGTCCAGGATCGACAGGTCGTGCGGGGCGAGGTCCCAGAGCACGTCGACGTCCGGCTGGACCAGCCCGAGGTTGATCCGCACCGAGTCGAAGAACTGGACGTCGCCGATCTCCCCGCCGTGCACGAGCTCGCGGATCCGGCGCACCACCGGGGTGTAGCAGAAGGTGTGGTCGCACATCAGCACCAGCCCGCGCTCCTCCGCGAGCTCCACCAGTTCGGCGGCCTCCGCGGCGGAGGTGGTGATCGGCTTCTCCACCAGGACGTGCTTGCCGGCCTCCAGCGCCGCCCTGACCAGCCGGTAGTGCGCGGCGGCCGGAGTGGCGACCGCGACCGCGGCGACCCGCTCGTCGGCCAGCACCTCCTCGAAGGAGGTGGTGGACCGGACGGTGCTGTACTCGCCGAGCACCCGGCGGGACTTCGCCGGGTCCAGGTCGCAGAGCCAGTGCAGGCGCAGCGCCGGCGTCTGCTGCGCGTTGCGGACCAGGTTCGGGCCCCAGTAGCCGGCCCCGACCACCGCGATCCCGATCCGGCGTTCCGGCGCGGGCTGCGGCGGCGCGCCGGGTGTGGGTACGTGTTCGCCGGGCGCCTCGTTGGCGGTTTCCGTGTCAGTCATCGCAAGACCCCCCTTGCTGTGTGGAGCCGGGCGCCGGCCCACGGGCGCACGGCCCGGGCCCCCCAGGCCCCTCCGACCACAACGACCATGGCAGGCAAAGGAGTTGCCACATCCATCGGCGACCCCAACCGGACCGCCCGTCCCCTCGGCCCGCCTGCCGGAACGCTACCGGCCGTCACAGTCGCCCGGGGTCGGATTCGGGAAACCCGGGGACGAGTCGTGACGATGCCGTGCGGATCCGGCCAACGTTGCGTGACCGTCCACCGCCAGACCCCCCGGACCGGCTCCGACCGGCCGTGCCCCGCACCCCGGTTGTGCGGTTGTCAGTGTCGTTTGACAGGCTGACCCCTGTCGGCCCCTGCACCACGCGGAGGGCGAGCGGGAGAACGTACGGGAACGCCGGCGGGAAGACGAGGAGGAGAACGACGCCATGAGCACGGGGCAACCGGCCGCGCCGCCACTACTGCGCCACCACCGCGACAGCCTGCTGCCCGCCGTCGCCGCCGCGCTGTCGCTGAAGGGCGGCGAGGTGCACACCCTGGCCGGCGCCAAGTCGGACCGCGGCCCCGCCCTGCACCCGCTGGTCGGCGAGTTCCTCGACGCGCTGCCGCTGGAGCAGCGCGAGCGCTTCACCGGGCGCTGCCCCGAGGCGGTCCTGCTCTCCCAGTACCTGGCCGCGGTGGACGGCCGGCGCTCCAAGCGCGCGGCCCGCAAGCCGATGAGCCTGCACGAGGCCCGCAAGGCGCTCAAGGGCGCCCGGCTGACCACGGTCCGGATCCGCGAAGAGCACGATCCGGCCCACGGCACCCACGCTCCGCCGTGCCGCTCCTGCGCACCGCTGCTGGAGCACTTCACCGTCCAGAGCGTCGCGGTCGGCCCGTCCGCCACCGGCTGACCCGCCGGCCCCGCGCCCGGCCCGCGCCGGCCGCCCGGCGCGCCGACCGTCCCCCGTCCCCGAACCACCGGAGCCCGTCCTGAATCCGCCCAGCCCGCCCCCGCCCCCGCCGCCGGCCACCCTCGCCGCGCCCGCGCCACGGACCCGCCCGCGCTTCCCGGCCGACGTCGCCGCCGAGCTGAAGGCGGCCGGCTGGCACCCCGGGCGCTGGCAGATCCGCCAGGCCGAGGAGTGGGCCGACACCCTGGCCGGCCACGGCGGTCCGACGGACGTCCCGCACGCGGTGTTCCCGGCGGCGGTGGAGGCCTGGGCCGAGTTCGGCGGCCTCGCCTTCGACCTGGCCGGCCCCGGCCGGCAGCTGGCCCGCACCCCGTTCCTGGTCGACCCGCTGTGCGGCCTGCACCAGCCCCGCACCCTGGCCGACCTGGGCCGTGCCCTGGACACCCGGGTCGCCCCGCTGGGCGAGGAGGCGTACGGGCAGGCGCTGCTGGCGATCGACGAGGAGGGCCGGGTCTTCAGCCTGGACCACACCGGCGAGTGGTTCCTCGGGGACAGCGTCGACCGGGCGATCTCCGCGCTGGTCCTGGGCACCGCGCCGGAACGGCTGCGCACCGCCGAGGACGCCGGCTGATCCGACCGGCCCCGGCGGGGACGCCCCCGATCCCTAGACCAGGCGGTCCTGGCGGACCGCCAGCCGGGACGGCAGGACCGCCTCCACCCGGAAGCCGCCGTCCCGCTCCGGCCCCGCCGAGAAGGTGCCCCCGAGCGCCACCACCCGCTCGCGCATGCCGACCAGGCCGTTGCCGCCGCTGGGCAGCGCGGCCGCGCTCCGCTCGCCGCCGGGGCAGGCGTTCACCACGCTGACCCGCACGCCGTTCGGCGCGTACGCGAGCAGCACCGACACCTCGGCCCCGCCCGCGTGCTTGTGCGCGTTGGTCAGCCCCTCCTGCACCACCCGGTAGGCGGTCTGCTCGGCCTCACCGGTGAACTCCTGCCGGCTGCCGCTGACCGTCAGGGTGACGGCCATGCCGGCCGCCCTGGACTGGTCCACCAGCCGCGGCAGCGCGGCCAGCGAGTCCGGTTCGACCGCGCTCTCCTCGGACATCCTCAGCACACCGAGGATCTCCCGCAGCTCGTTCAGCGCCTGCCGGCCGACCTCGCCCATCAGCTTGGCGCTCTGCGCCGCCCGCTCCGGGTCCTTGGCCACGATCCGCTCCAGCGCCCCGGCGTGCACCACCATCAGCGAGACCCGGTGCGCGACCACGTCGTGCATCTCCCGGGCGATCCGGGTGCGCTCCTCCAGCCGGGCCCGGCGGGCGCGCTCCCTGGCCTGCTCGGCCAGCAGGTCCAGCTCGGTCTCCAGGCCGTGCGCGCGGTCCTTCAGCGACTCGATCAGCCGCCGCCGCGCCCCGACGTACAGCCCGGTCACCACCGGGGCCACGGTCGCACCGGCGGCCACCAGCAGCGCCAGCACCAGCTGGCCCCAGAACGGCGGCTGCTCGATCGTCGGATCGCCGGGGTCGACCATCGAGAGCAGGATCACCCCGACGGTCTCGGCGTAGGCGAGCGCGGAGAGCGCCACCACCCGCCGGCGGCGCGAGGGCCACTCCCAGGTCGCGGCCAGTGTGTACAGCGCCACCAGCAGCAGCACCATGCCGGGCACCCCGGGCATCACGATCAGCGCCACCACCACCGGCACCGCGGGCCAGCGCCGGCGGACCACCAGACTGGCGCCCACCATCGCCCCGAACAGCGCGATCCCGATCTCGGCCACCAGGTTGAGGTGGATCCGGCCGCCGATGTACACGACCGAGCTGGCCGTGCACTCCAGCGCCGCCACCGCGGCGAGTCCCGCGTCCAGGAGGGCGCTGCGCCGCCTCGGCCACCACAAGAAGGACGACCGGCCCCGCGCGCGCTCCCCAGGCGACTTGCTCATGCCCCACAGACTACGGCGCGCCCCCGCCGCGGCCCCACCGGGTCGCGGCCGGACACGCCCCGCGGCGGCACCCCGACGCCCCGCCCGACCGCCCCCGGAACGCGCCCCCCGCCGCCTCCCGGCGCCCCCGCCCCGACCGCAAGTGGTCCAGACCACATACGGTCCCGGGGCATGGCTGTCCGCCATCCGGCCACTTCGCGGACAGCGCTCCTCCCGACACCTATGCTGGTCGCGTCGGACAGCGCGGTCCGCACGCGTCACACCCGCCACACGCGGGACGGCCCTGTGACGATGAGCCGTTGCCGAACACCCCACCACCCCGAGGGAGCCAGCCGTGACCGCTCCGGTCCCCAGCCCGGCGGACAGCCCGACCCCCGTCGACGCCGACAACGCCGCGCTGCGCGCGGACATCCGTCGCCTCGGCGACCTGCTCGGCGAGACCCTGGTCCGCCAGGAAGGCCCCCAGCTGCTCGGCCTGGTCGAACAGGTCCGACTGCTCAGCCGCACCAACGGCGAGGCCACTGCCGAACTGCTCTCCGACATCGACCTGGACACCGCCGCCAAGCTGGTCCGGGCCTTCTCCACCTACTTCCACCTCGCCAACGTCACCGAGCAGGTGCACCGCGGCCGCGAGTTCGCCACCCGCCGCGCCCGCGAGGGCTCGCTGCTCGCGCAGACCGCCGACCAGCTGGCCGAGGCCGACCCCAAGCACCTCCGGGACACCCTGGCCCACCTCGCCGTCCGCCCGGTCTTCACCGCGCACCCGACCGAGGCCGCCCGCCGCAGCGTCCTGAACAAGCTCCGCCGGATCGGCGAGCTGCTCGACCGCATCCACCGCGAGGAACTCGCCGCCGGCCTCTCCCACGCCGACCCGGCCCGCACCTCCTCCGCCCGCCGCCAGGCCGACCGCCGCCTCGCCGAGGTGATCGACCTGCTGTGGCAGACCGACGAGCTGCGCATCGCCCGCCCCGAGCCCACCGACGAGGCCCGCAACGCCGTCTACTACCTGGACGAGCTCTACCGCGACGCCGTCCCGCAGGTCCTGGAGGAGCTCCAGGAGGAGCTCGCCCGGGTCGGCCTGGAGCTGCCCGAGGGCGTCCGCCCGCTGACCTTCGGCACCTGGATCGGCGGCGACCGCGACGGCAACCCCAACGTCACCCCGCAGGTCACCTGGGACGTCCTCAACCTCCAGCACGAGTACGGCATCAAGGACGCCCTCGCCGCCGTCGACGACCTGCGCAGCACCCTCTCCACCTCGGAGCGGCTGGCCGGCGCCTCCCCCGAGCTGCTCGCCTCGCTCAACGCCGACCTCGCGCTGCTGCCCGAGCTGAGCCCCCGCTACAAGCGGATGAACGCCGAGGAGCCGTACCGGCTCAAGGCCACCTGCATCCGGCTCAAGCTGGAGAACACCCGCGAGCGGCTGGCCGGCGGCACCCCGCACGTCGTGGGCCGCGACTACCTCGGCACCCGCGAGCTCGTCGCCGACCTGCGGCTGATCCAGGACTCGCTGCGCGCCCACCGCGGCGGGCTGATCGCCGACGGCCGGCTCGCCCGCGCCATCCGCACCGTCGAGGCGTTCGGCCTGCAGCTCGCCACCATGGACGTCCGCGAGCACGCCGAGGCGCACCACCACGCGCTCGGCCAGCTCTTCGACCGGCTCGGCGAGGAGGCCTGGCGCTACGCCGACATGCCGCGCGAGTACCGCCAGCGGCTGCTCGCCAAGGAGCTGCGCTCGCGCCGCCCGCTCGCCCCCACCCCGGCCCCGCTGGACCCGGCCGGCGCCAAGACCCTCGGTGTCTTCACCACCATCCGCGAGGGCTTCGACCGGTTCGGCGACGAGATCGTCGAGTCCTACATCATCTCGATGTGCCAGGGCGCCGACGACGTCTTCGCCGCCACCGTGCTGGCCCGCGAGGCCGGCCTGATCGACCTGCACGCCGGGATCGCCAAGATCGGCATCGTGCCGCTGCTGGAGACCACCGACGAGCTCCAGCAGGCCGACCGGATCCTCGACGAGATGCTGTCCGACCCCTCCTACCGGCTGCTCGTCTCGCTGCGCGGGGACGTCCAGGAGGTCATGCTCGGCTACTCGGACTCCTCCAAGTTCGGCGGCATCACCACCTCCCAGTGGGAGATCCACCGCGCCCAGCGCCGACTGCGCGACGTCGCCCACCGGTACGGCATCCGGCTGCGGCTCTTCCACGGCCGGGGCGGCACCGTCGGCCGCGGCGGCGGCCCCTCGCACGAGGCCATCCTGGCCCAGCCCTGGGGCACCCTGGAGGGCGAGATCAAGGTGACCGAGCAGGGCGAGGTCATCTCCGACAAGTACCTGCTGCCCTCGCTGGCCCGGGAGAACCTCGAACTCACCATCTCCGCCACGCTGGCCGCCTCCGCGCTGCACACCGCCCCGCGCCAGGCCCCCGAGGAGCTGGCCCGCTGGGACGCCGCGATGGACCGGGTCTCCGAGGCCGCGCACACCTCCTACCGGGCCCTGGTCGAGCAGGAGGACCTGCCGAAGTACTTCTTCGCCGCCACCCCGGTCGACCAGCTCGCCTCGCTGCACCTGGGCTCCCGCCCGTCCCGCCGCCCCGACTCGGGCGCCGGCCTGGACGGCCTGCGGGCCATCCCGTGGGTGTTCGGCTGGACCCAGTCCCGCCAGATCGTCCCCGGCTGGTACGGCGTCGGCGCCGGCCTGGCCGCCGCCCGCGAGGCGGGCCTGGGCGACGTGCTGGACGAGATGTACGGACAGTGGCACTTCTTCCGCAACTTCCTCTCCAACGTCGCGATGACGCTGGCCAAGACGGACCTGCGGATCGCCCGCCACTACGTCGAGCAGCTGGTGCCCGCCGAGCTGCAGCACGTCTTCGAGCAGATCCAGGCCGAGCACGACCTCACCCTGCGCGAGGTGCTGCGGCTGACCGGGGAGAGCGAGCTGCTGGAGCACAACCCGGTGCTCAAGCAGACCTTCGCGGTCCGCGACGCCTACCTCGACCCGATCTCCTACCTCCAGGTCGCGCTGCTGCGCCGGCAGCGCGAGGAGGTCGCCACCGGCCGCCAGGAGGACCCGCTGCGCGCCCGCGCGCTGCTGCTGACCGTCAACGGCATCGCCGCCGGTCTGCGCAACACCGGCTGACCGGTCCCCGGGGACACCGCAGGGCCCCGCGGCGCGTGTGCACGCGCCGCGGGGCCCTGTCCCGTTCCGGCGGTCAGCCGACCGGCCGTACCTCGATGACCTCGGCGCCGTACCGGTCCAGCATCCCGGCCCGCGCGGCGTCGGCCTGGTCGGTGAGCACGGACACCCCGGTGCCGTCCTCGGCGAGCCTGACCTCCCGGACGGTCACCCCCCTGGCCGCCCAGTAGTCCCGATCGGTGTCCTTGATCCGGATCGTCAGTTCCAGGTAGTGCCGGCGCGAGGCCGGCACGTCCGCGAAGTGGAGGGCCACACCCAGGTGCGGCACGGCGGCCGGCACCTTCTGGTCGAGGTCGCCCCCGGGGACGCGCAGGACCCACAGCTCGTTCGTCAGGAGGTCGACGCAGGTCCCGAAGTACTGGTCCGGGTAGTCCGCCGCCATGAGCGTCCTGATCTCGGACTGCACGTCCACCACATGGCGGTTGGTCTGGCCCCCGCTGGTGCTCGACGAGGGGTCCGGCGACCTGGTCGGCGGGGTGGACCGGGGAGGCGGCGGCGACCAGTTCGAGGGCGTCGTCGTCGTCATGTCCGCCCAGCGGAGCAGCCGCAGCGAGGCCGGACCCTCCGGACAGATCGACGGCACCCCCCGGTAGTCCGGCCCCGAGGACGAGGACGAGGACGAGGACGAGCCGAACGTCGGCGGCAGGGTGGGCAGCCGGGACGGGCGGGACGGGAACGGCGACACGACGCCCGTCGCCGGCTCCGTCGCACCGCCGCCGGTCGGCCGCAGCCCCACCGGCCCCACCGCCCCGGCGCCGTCGGCCGGGCCGCCGAACTGCGCCACCATCCCGGTGCCCAGGGCCAGCACCGCGGCCGCCGTCCCCGACCGCACCACCAGCCGGCGCCGGGCCCGGCGCCGTCCGGCCCGCCGCACCTCGGCCAGCGGCGGGCCACCGTCCGGGCCGCCCACACCGCCCGCCCGTGCCCCGAGCCGGACGACCAGCTCGTGCTCGAACCGGTCCCGTTCCGACCCGTCCCGTCCCGACCGCTCCCCGGCGTCCGGTTCCCTGCCCGTGTCATCGGCCGTCATGACCCACCATCTCCCTCACCGGTGCCAGCTCCTGCCGGAGCGTCCTCATCGCCCGAGCCAGATGCGTCTTGGCCGTCGCCGGGGAGCAGCCGAGCTCCTCGGCCACCTGGGCCACCGACAGGTCGGCGTAGTACCGGAGCACCACCGCCGCGCGCTGACGGGGCGGCAGCGACCGCAACGCGGACTCGAGTTCCTCGTCCCGCGGGTCCACCGCGGCCGCCGGGGCGTCCGGCAGCAGGGGTGTCAGCACTTCCCGTCGGGTCCGCCGCCAGCGCGACACATGGGTGCGGACCATCGTCCGGCGGACGTAGCCCTCGGCCGCGCCCGGGTCGCGGAGCGCCCCGCGCCGCACGTACACCCGGGACAGGGCGTCGTGCAGCAGGTCCCGGGCGTCGTGGACGTCCCCGGTGATCAGGAACGCGCCGCGGAGCAGGGCCTGGTACCGCGCCGAGACGAACTCGTCGAACGCGTCCTGCCGGGTGCCCTCGGCAAGGCCCCCCGACCGCATCGATTCCCGCTTCATGCCAACAGGACGCACGGCGGGGCGGAAACGGGTGACACGCCGCGCGGAAAATGCCGCAGGGGCCGGGATCCGGTCGTCCCGGCTCCCGGCCCCCGCGGACCGTGTCCCACTTCCGGCGCCCCGCGCCCCGGTGCGCTACTCCCCGGCGTCTCCCGCACGGTGGCGCCGGATCCACAGGGCCGCACCGCCCGCCGCCACGACCAGCCCGCCGCCGACGGCCAGCAGGCCCGCGTCACCGCCGACCGGGCCGCCGAGCACGGGGCCGAGATCGAGATCGAGGTCGAGCTGCGCCGAAACCGGCTCCGGGGACACCACACCCGGTCCGGGTTCGGACACCGGGTCGGCGTGGGCCGGACCGGCCCCGCCCAGCAGCACCCCGGCGGCGCCGAGCGCGCCCGCGGTGCCCAGCGCACCGGCCTTGCCCACCCGCCGTCCGAGCTTCCTCAGCCGTACCACCCGGATCCGCCGAAACCGCCGGACCGGCCGCAAACTCCGCATCGAGAACTCCCCAGACCCCGTTCGCGTACTGTTCCGCACGCTATCCGATGCGTCCCGGATTCTCACACCTGTTCAGGTTTGGACGGCCAGAAGTTGCACGACTGTTGTGCGGGCGGACCGCCACCCACCCCCCGGCGCACGCATCCTTGACGGTGGATCAGGAGTTGTACGTGGACTGGGCCCGCTCCAGCCCCTCGGTGAGCAGGGCCTCCACCGCGTCGGCCGAGCGGTCCACGAACCAGTCCAGCTCCTTGCGCTCGGTGCTGGAGAAGTCCTTGAGCACGAAGTCGGCGACCTCCATCCGGCCCGGCGGCCGGCCGATCCCGCACCGCACCCGGTGGTAGTCGGGGCCGAGCGACTTGGTGATCGACTTCAGCCCGTTGTGGCCGTTGTCACCGCCGCCGGTCTTCAGCCGCAGGGCCGCGTAGTCGATGTCCAGCTCGTCGTGGACGGCGACCAGCGCGGAGGCCGGCACCTTGTAGAAGTCGCGCAGCGCGGTGACCGGGCCGCCCGAGAGGTTCATGAACGACATCGGCTTGGCCAGCACCACCCGTCGGCCCGCCAGTCGTCCCTCGGCGACCTGGGCCCGGCTCTTGTGGGCCTTGAACCTGGCGCCCATCCGCTCGGCCAGCAGGTCGACCACCATGAAGCCGATGTTGTGCCGGTTCCGGGCGTACTGCTCCCCGGGGTTGCCCAGACCCACCACCAGCCAGGGGCCTTCGTACGTCTCGTCGCTCATGTGCCCGTCCCGCTCCGCTCGGCGAGGGCATCCGCCCGCGCGCGCCTCTCGACCGTCCGCTCGCCGCGCCCGCACACCGGGCCACCGCTCCTCGTGGTCATGTCCATCGTCATCATCCCGGACACGCCGCTGCCCCGGCCGCTCCAGAGGAGCGGCCGGGGCAGCGGTGTCAGGCTGTGCGGGAGGCTCAGGCCTCGGCGCCGGCCTCGGCCTCGGCGGCCTCGTCCTCGACCGGGGCGGCCTGGGCGGCGATGACCTGCAGCACGACGGCGTCGGCGTCGACGGCCAGGGTGACGCCGGCCGGCAGGACGATGTCCTTGGCGTGGATGGCGGCACCGGCCTCCAGGCCCTCGACCGAGACGGTGACGGCCTCGGGCAGGTGGGTGGCCTCGGCCTCGATCGGGAGGGCCTGCAGGACGTGCTCCAGCAGGTTGCCGCCCGGGGCCAGCTCGCCCTCGGTGTGCACCGGGATCTCGACGGTGACCTTCTCGCCGCGCTTCACCAGCAGGAGGTCGACGTGCTCGATGGTGCGCTTGATGGCCTCGCGCTGGACGGCCTTCGGCAGCACGTACTCGTCCTTGCCGTCGATCGGCACGACCAGCAGGGCGTTCGGGGTCTTCAGGGCCATCATCAGGTCGTGGCTGGGCAGGTTCAGGTGAACCGGCGCGTGGCCGTGACCGTAGACGACACCGGGGACGAAGCCGGCGCGGCGGGCGCGACGGGCGGCACCCTTGCCGAACTCGTTGCGGGACTCGGCGGCAAGGCGGATCTCGGACACGACTGCACTCCTCGTGAAAGCTGGCGCGGGGGTGCAGGCAACGCGAAAAACCGCCGGGACCACACCCTCATAACGGGGGTCACTCGGCGGCGCAACGACTCTGCCGGAAGCCCGGGTGACCGGAGCCGGCAGCGCGTCGATCACGGATCGGGCACCCGCGAAGCGGGCACACGGCATCCCTCGCCGAGCAGTTTCACGAGTCTAACCGCTACCGCGGCCTCTCGCGAAATCGGCGGCGCCCCCGGCCCCGGAGGGACCGGGGGCGCCGCCCTGGGGCCCGGAATCAGTGCACGCCCTCGAAGAGGCTCGTGACCGAACCCTCCTCGAACACCTCGCGGATCGCGGCCGCGATGGACGGGGCGATCGACAGCGTGGTGATCTTGTCCAGCTGCAGCGAGGCCGGGGTCGGCAGGGTGTTGGTGAACACGAACTCGCTGACCCGGGAGTTCTTCAGCCGGTCCGCGGCCGGGCCGGAGAGCACCCCGTGGGTGGCGGCGACCAGGACGTCCGCGGCGCCGTTCTCGAACAGCGCGTCGGCGGCGGCGCAGATCGTGCCGGCGGTGTCGATCATGTCGTCCACCAGGACGCAGACCCGGTCCTGGACGTCACCGACGACCTCGGCCGACAGGATGGTGTTGGCCTGGGTGATGTCCCGGCGCTTGTGGATGATCGCCAGCGGGGCGTCCAGCCGGTCGCACCACTGGTCGGCCACCTTCACCCGGCCGGCGTCCGGCGAGACCACGGTGAGCTTGGAGCGGTCGACCCGCTCGCCCACGTAGTCGGCCAGCAGCGGCAGCGCGAACAGGTGGTCCACCGGACCCTCGAAGAAGCCCTGGATCTGCGCGGTGTGCAGGTCCACGGCCATCAGCCGGTCGGCCCCGGCCTGGCGCAGCAGGTCGGCCACCAGCCGGGCCGAGATGGGCTCGCGGCCCAGGTGCTTCTTGTCCTGACGGGCGTACCCGTAGAACGGCAGGATCGCGGTGATGCTCCGGGCGGAGGCCCGCTTCAGAGCATCGATCATGATCAGCTGCTCCATGATCCACTGGTTGATCGGAGCCGTGTGACTCTGCATCACGAAGCAGTCGGCGCCGCGCGCCGACTCCAGGAAGCGGACGTAGATCTCACCGTTGGCGAAGTCCAGGGCCTTGGTCGGAACCAGTTCGGTCCCCAGCGACGCGGCCACCTCCCTCGCCAGCTCCGGGTGGGCACGGCCGGAGAAGAGCTTCAGTTTCTTCTCGCCCGACGTCGTGATCCCGCTCACTGCCACCGTCTCCTCGCGTTGCTGACACCGGTCCCGTCCGCACCGCGGGCAGGCTTCCGCCAGCCGGCGAGTGGGGTCGGGGGAATGGTCGGTACGCCGGGACACGGGCGGTAAGCCCTATGGCGCACGTATGACCCCAAGGTTACGCGCCCGCGCCCGAACCGTCCGCCCCGGGACCGTCCGCCGGCCCACCGCCCGCCCGCTCAGACCTCCGGCACGACCTCCGCGGCGGCCGCCGCGGCCTGCGCCGACGTGGTGCCGGGGCGCTTGCGCTCCACCCAGCCGGGGATGTTCCGCTGCTGCGCCCGGCCGACCCCGAGGCCGCCGGCCGGCACGTCGTTCGTGATCACCGAACCGGCCGCGGTGTAGGCGCCGTCGCCGATGGTCACCGGGGCGATGAACATGTTGTCGGAGCCGGTCCGGCAGTGCGCGCCGATCACCGTGCGGTGCTTGTTGACGCCGTCGTAGTTGACGGTGACCGAGGCCGCGCCGACGTTGGTGCCCTCGCCGATGGTGGCGTCGCCGATGTAGGAGAGGTGCGGCACCTTGGCGCCCTCGCCGAGCTCCGAGTTCTTCACCTCGACATAGGTGCCGACCTTGGCCTTGCGGGCCAGCCGGGCGCCCGGGCGCAGGTAGGCGTAGGGGCCGGCGGTGGCGAGCTCGCCGACCTCGGCCCCGTCCGCGGTGGTGTTGCTCACACGGGCGCCGGCGCCGATCCGGGTGTCCTTGAGAGTGGAGTTCGGGCCCACCTCGCAGCCCTCGCCCAGGTGGGTCGTGCCCTGCAGCTGGGTGTTGGGCAGCACCACCGCGTCCGGCTCGTAGGAGACCTGGACGTCGAACCAGGTGGTCGCCGGGTCCACCACGGTCACGCCGGCCCGCATCGCCCGCTCCAACAGCCGGTCGTTCAGCAGCCGGCGGGCGTGCGCCAGCTGGACCCGGTCGTTGATGCCCAGGATGTCCCGGTAGTCCGCGGCGACCACGGCGCCCACCCGGTGGCCGGCCCGGCGCAGGATCTCCAGGGTGTCGGTCAGGTACTCCTCGCCCTGCGCGTTGTCCGTGGTGACCTCGGCGAGCGCGCCCACCAGCAGCTTGGCGTCGAAGGCGAAGACCCCGGAGTTGATCTCGTCGATCGCCCGCTGGGCGTCCGAGGCGTCCTTCTCCTCGACGATCGCGGCGACCGCGCCGTCCGCCTCGTCGCGCAGGATCCGCCCGTAGCCGAACGGCTCCGGCACCACGGCGGTGAGCACGGTGACGCCGTTGCCCTGCTCGGCGTGCGCCCCGGCCAGCGCGCGCAGCGTCCCGCCGGTCAGCAGCGGGGCGTCCCCGGTGGTGACGATCACGGTGCCGTCGAGCTCGATCCCGTCGGCCGCCAGCGCCTCCAGGGCGGTGCGCACGGCGTGGCCGGTGCCGTTCTGCTCGGCCTGCACCACGGCACGGGCACCCGGGTGATGCGCCGACAGGTGCTCGGCCACCTTCTCCCGCATGTGCCCGATCACCACGACCAGCTGCCCGGGCGTCAGTTCCTCCGCCGCCGCGACCGCGTGGCCGACCAGCGAGCGCCCGCACACCTCGTGCAGCACCTTCGGCAGACGGTTCGACTTCATCCTGGTCCCGCCACCGGCGGCGAGCACGACAACGGCGGCAGGCGAATTGGCACTCACGGGGGGAGGCTCCTCATTCGGTTACACGGGGAGGGCAGAGCAGCCGGGGACGGGACCCGCACGTCGGCGACCCGGCGGCTTCGAGGATAGTGCGCGGAGAATGTCCGACCTCCCGGCCCCGGGAGTCGTCACGGAGCCGCCACGAACCGGGCCGGGCCGACCGGCCCGCAGATGGCTCCCGGAGGAGGATTCGAACCCCCATAAGCTGGACCAAAACCAGCTGTCCTGCCCTTAGACGATCCGGGACCGGCGCGTCCGCTCCCGTCACCGGGGGGCGCGCTGCGCCAAGACTACGGGGTATGGGCCGTCACATCTACCTCCTCACGGCTCTCCCCCGGGGGGCCTCCCGCCCGCGGCCGGTCATCCATCCAGTCGGGTGAATTCACTCAAGCGCCGCCCGGCGGCGTATTCCCTCGATGGCGGCGAGCAACCTACGATTCCGTAGGTTACGCATACGTAGCCTCCGTCCTCTCCCCCCTTCAAGGGACGCCCATGACCATCCAGGCCGGCGAGGCGCACGCCGATTCCGCGCGCCCCCTCGACACCTCACCTCCCGGACCCGACACTCCCGACCACTCCGTACCGGCCCCGGCCGCACCCGCCGACGCCGCGAGCGCCCCGGCCGACGGCACCGACCCGCAGCTGCTCTCCGCCACCCGTGGCGGGGAGCGGCAGGGCGCCGCCGAGCGGATCGCGCTGGGGCTGTTCATCGCCGTTCCCTTCGCCGCCCTGGTCGCCGCCGTCCCGGTGGCCTGGGGGTGGGGCCTCGGCTGGACCGATCTCGCGATCGCCACCGTCATGTACTTCCTCACCTGCCACGGCATCACCGTCGGCTACCACCGCTACTTCACCCACGGCGCCTTCAAGGCCAACCGGCCGGTGCGGCTCGCCCTCGCGGTGGCCGGCTCGCTGGCGATCGAGGGCCCGCTGGTGCGCTGGGTGGCGGACCACCGCAAGCACCACCGGTTCAGCGACAAGGACGGCGACCCGCACTCGCCCTGGCGCTACGGCGAGACCGTCCCCGCCCTGCTCAAGGGCCTGTGGTGGGCGCACATGGGCTGGCTCTTCGACGAGGAGCAGACCCCGCAGCTCAAGTACGCGCCCGACCTGATCGCCGACCCGGCCATAAGGCGGATCTCCCGGCTGTTCTGGCTCTGGACCACCGTGTCGATGCTGCTGCCGCCGCTGGTCGGCGGGCTGGTCACGCTCTCCTGGCAGGGGGCGCTGTCCGCCTTCTTCTGGGGTTCGCTGGTCCGGGTGGCGCTGCTGCACCACGTCACCTGGTCGATCAACTCGATCTGCCACGCGCTCGGCAGCCGGCCGTTCCGCTCCCGGGACCGCTCCGGGAACGTCTGGTGGCTGGCCGTGCTCTCCTGCGGCGAGTCCTGGCACAACCTGCACCACGCCGACCCCACCTCGGCCCGGCACGGCGTCCTGCGCGGTCAGATCGACTCCTCGGCCCGGCTGATCCGCTGGTTCGAGCTGGCGGGCTGGGTCCGGGACGTCCGCTGGCCGGACGCGCAGCGGATCGCCGCCCGCCGCGCCGCATGAGGGCGCACCTGCAGCATGATGTAGGGGTGAACGGGAGCAGCGCAGACAGCACAGGCGGCCACCAGAGCACGCGGACGGACGCCGCGCCCGGCCAGGCGCAGAACCGTCCGCGTGCCACCGCCGGGGCGGACGGCGCTGCGTCGGCACCGCGCCGGCGGGGCGGCCGGGTGCGGATGACCGGCAAGCAGCGCCGGGAGCAGCTGCTGGAGATCGGGCGCACGGTGTTCGCCGAGCGAGGCTACGACGGCACCTCGGTGGAGGAGATCGCCGAGCGGGCCGGGGTGTCCAAGCCGGTGGTGTACGAGCACTTCGGCGGCAAGGAGGGGCTGTACGCCGTGGTCGTCGACCGCGAGATGCAGCTGCTGCTGGACATGGTGACGGGGGCGCTGACCGGGGGGCACTCGCGCGAGCTGCTCGAGCAGGCGGCGTTCGCGCTGATGGACTACATCGACACCTCGACGGACGGCTTCCGGATCCTGGTCCGGGACTCCCCGGTCGCCCAGTCGACGGGCACCTTCGCCTCCCTGATCAGCGACATCGCCACCCAGGTCGAGGACATCCTCGGACTGGAGTTCAAGGCCCGGGGCTTCGACGCGCGGCTGGCGCCGATGTACTCGCAGATGCTGGTGGGCATGGTCGCGCTGACCGGCCAGTGGTGGCTGGAGGTGCGCAAGCCGGACAAGGCCGAGGTGGCCGCCCATCTGGTGAACCTGGCCTGGCACGGCCTGGAGGGGATGGAGCGGCACCCCAAGCTGGTCGGCGACCGCAAGGCCTGAGGCCCCGCCCCGGACACCGTCCGGGGTCAGGCCCGCTCCGCCCCGCTCCCCCCGGGGCCGGACCCGCTCCGCCCCGACGGTCGGGCCTCGCCCCCGACAGTCGGCCCCGCTCCGCCGCGACGGTCAGGCCCGCTTCACCCCGACGGCGAAGATCCGCCGGAACGGGAAGACCGTGCCGTGCGGCCCGGCCGGGTAGGCCTCGCGCAGCAGTGCCCCGTACTCGGCGAGGAACGCGGACCGTTCGGCCCCGTCGGTCAGCCGGGTCAGGACCGGGCGCAGGGCGGTGCCCTTGACCCACTCCAGCACCGGGTCCGGCCCGGTGAGCAGGGTGCTGTAGGTGGTCTCCCAGACGTCGGCGGCGCAGCCGGCCCGGGCGAGCGCGTCCAGGTAGACCCCGGGCTCGTGGACGCCGGCCCGGACGGCGTCCGCGCCGAGCAGACCCCGCCAGCGGGGGGACCGGCGCAGCTCGGCGAGGAGCAGATGGCTGGGCGCGTCGAAGTTGCCGGGCACCTGGAAGGCGACCACCCCGCCGGTCCGGAGCGCCCCGGCCCAGCGCGGCAGCAGCCCGAGGTGCCCGGGGATCCACTGGAGCGTCGCGTTGGAGACGATCGCGTCGGGCGCCGCCCCGGCCGGGTCGTAGTCGGCGGCGTCGGCGAGCAGGTAGTCCGCGCCAGGTTCGCCCCCGCCGCGGGCGGCGTCGAGCATCTCGGCGGAGTTGTCGATCCCGGTGATCCGGGCCCCGGGCCAGCGCTCGCGCAGGACGGCGGTGGAGTTGCCGGGCCCGCAGCCGATGTCCAGGACGGTGGCCGCCGGTTCGTGCGGGAGGGCGGGGACGCGGGCGAGCAGATCGCGCAGCGGGCGGGTCCGTTCGTCGGCGAAGCGCAGGTACTGGCGCGGGTCCCAGACGGGGGAGCTCATGATCGGCCTCGCAAGTATCTCGACATCAAGATATATCCCCAGCTTTCAGGCTGGATTTCTCGATGTCAAGAGACTTCACATCGACACAACCCCCGATACACTGATCGCCATGGAGGACGAGGTCGATCGACTGGTCGCGGCATGGCGCAGAGAGCGCCCCGACCTCGACGTGGAACCGCTCGAAGTGCTCAGCCGGGTCAGCCGGCTCGCCCGCCACCTCGACCGCGCCCGCCGCACCGCCTTCGCCGAGCACGGGCTGGAGCCCTGGGAGTTCGACGTCCTGACCGCACTGCGCCGGGCCGGCTCCCCGTACCAGCTCTCCCCCGGCCAGCTGCTCACCCAGACCCTGGTCACCTCCGGCACCATGACCAACCGGATCGACCGGCTCACCGGCAAGGGCCTGGTCAAGCGGCTGCCCGACCCCGACGACCGGCGCGGCGTCCTGGTCCGGCTCACCGACGACGGGCGCGACCGCGCCGACCAGGCCCTCGCCGGGCTGCTCGCCCACGAGCGCGAACTGCTCGCCCAGCTGACCTCCACCCAGCAGGGCGAGCTCGCCGGACTGCTCCGGCAGCTGGTCGCACCCTTCGACAACATCCCCTGAGCCGCCCCGTCCCGGCCGGACGGCGTCGGGTCGGGCCCCGTACGGCCGGACGCCCGGCCGGTCAGAAACCGTCCGGATAGGGCGTGCTGAGCGCCGGCACCGGGGCGGGCGCGGGCTCCGGCGTGCGGTAGCCCGGCAGCAGCTCGGCCAGCCGGCGGCGCACCTCGTCGTCGCTGTTCACCGCCGCCGCCCCGTACAGCCCGGTCAGCCCGCCGGCCAGGTCCTCCGGCCCGCCCGCGGTGTCCGCGACGGTGGCGTAGATCCGGGCGTGCTCGGTCGCCAGCCGCTCCTCGTCCTCCGAGAACAGCGCCTCGTTGAGCTTCTCCCCGGCCCGCAGCCCGGTGTAGCGGATCTCCACCTCGTCCCGGGCCAGCTGCACCTGCTCGGCGAAGTTGTGCACCAGGTCGACGATCCGCACCGGCTCGCCCATGTCCAGCACGAACACCTCGCCGCCGCGCGCCATCCGGCCCGACTCCAGCACCAGGCCGACCGCCTCCTCGATGGTCATGAAGAACCGGGTGACGTCGGGGTGGGTGACGGTCACCGGCCCGCCGCTGCGCAGCTGTTCGGCCAGGACCGAGAGCAGCGAACCGCGCGAACCCAGCACATTGCCGAACCGCACCGCGGAGAACACCCCGGTGCCCAGGTTGCGGGCGTCCCTGGCATTGGCCTGGACGATCAGCTCGGCCAGCCGCTTGCTGGCGCCGAGCACCGAGGTCGGATCGGCCGCCTTGTCGGTGGAGATCAGCACGAACCGCTCGACGCCGGTGGCCAGCGCCGCCTCCACCAGGTGGTCGGTGCCGAGCACATTGGACTTCACCGCCTCGCTGGGGTGGCGCTCCAGCAGCGGCAGGTGCTTGTGGGCCGCGGCGTGGAAGACCACCTCGGGCTCCAGGTCCCGGAAGATCTGCTGGATCCGCGGCCGGTCCCGGATGTCGGCGATCACCAGCGAGTCGTCGGTGAGCAGCGCCTCGCCCCAGATCTCCAGCTGGAGCCGGTGCAGATTGGACTCGTCGTGGTCCAGCATGTAGAGCGCGCTCGGGTTGAACGCGTGCACCTGGCGGCAGAGTTCGCTGCCGATCGAGCCGCCCGCGCCGGTCACCAGCACCCGTCGGCCCTCGATCACGTCCCGGACGTCGGCGGAGACCACATGCACCTCGTGCCGGCCGATCAGCCGGTTGACGTCCAGGCTGCGCATGTCCGAACCGACCACCTCGCGGCGCAGCGCGGCGAGGAAGGAGGGCAGGTAGCGGACGGCCGCCCCGGCCGCCGCGGCCGCGGTGGCCAGCGCCCGGACCCGCTGCGGGGCGAGCCCGGGGATCGCCAGTGCCACGACCTGGGCGCGGTGCTCGACCGCGAGCGCGGTCAGATCGGCGAGCGTGCCGAGGACCGGCACGGTGTCCACCGACTGCCCGGCCTTGGCCGGGTCGTCGTCCAGCAGGCCGATCGGGTCGAGGCCGAACTCCGGGGCGCGGCCGAGGTCGCGCACCAGCGCGGTCCCGGCCGCCCCGGCGCCGACCACCAGGGTGCGCATCCCCTTGGGCGGCGCGGCGCGGCCGACGGCCGACGGCCCCGGCGCGCCCTCCGGCGACTCCGGGCCGCCGCCCGGGACACCCGCGGTTGCGTTCGCGTTCTTGTCCGGGCCCCCGTCGGCGCCCTGCGGCGTCGGGTGCGGGCGTGCGGAAGTACTGTGCGGCGACATCTGTCCTCCGGAATTCCCTGACCTGACGGAGCCGAACCGGTGGTGCTGGGGTGACGGACGGACGGATCAGCCGGGGCCGGGAGAGGTGGTCGTGGCGACGGACGGCGGAACAGCGGGAGCCGCGAGCTCGGACGGGCTGACGCCCGCCCGGCGGGCCACCGCGACGGCGGCCAGGGTGGAGTGCACCCCGAGCTTGCCGAGGACGTTCTGCATGTGCGTACGAACGGTGTGCGGGGAGAGGTAGAGCCGCTCGGCGACGGCCTGACGGCCGAGGCCCGCGACCATGCAGCGCAGGATCTGCTTCTCCCGCGGGGTGAGGGTGTCGACCAGCCGTTCGCTCTCGGTGCGGTCCCGGCGGGCGGTGGTGAGTTCGCGGATCACGCCGGTCAGCAGCGCGGGCGGCAGATGGGTCTCGTCCCGCAGGACCCCCCGGATCACCGCCAGCAGCCGGGCCAGCGAACTCTCCTTGGCCACCCAGCCGGTGGCGCCCGCGTGCAGGGCGCGGGCGGCCCGGTGCGGGTCGTCGGCGGTGGCCAGGACGATCGCCCGCAGGCCGGGATGGTGGCGGCGGATCCGGGCCAGCAGGGTGATGCCGTCGGGAATCTGGCCGGCGGCCGGGACGGCCGCCGGGACCGCCGGGGCGGCCACCGGGATCACCGGCGCCGTCGGATGCGGTTCCGCCGTGAGCGGCCCGGCCGGGTGAGCGGCCGGGCGACGGTCGGCCGGATGGCGGACGACGGCCCCGGGCGGACCCGCGGCCCCGGGCAGGACGGCCGTCGCGGGCGGTCCGACGGCCTGGGCCACCGCCGGCCGACGGGGCGGGGGCACCGCCGCCGGCGGTCGGCGGCGGACGGCGTCGGGCGGTTCGGCGCCCGCCTGGCGGGGCTTGCGGGCGGCCGCGGCCTCCGCCACCCCGAGGTCGGCGTCGACCAGGACCACGTCGAACACCCGGCCCTCGGCGGCGGCACGCTCCAGCGCCCGCTCCGCGGCGGCCGCGCTGCCCGCCGCACCGACCTCGACATCGGGCTCGGCGGCGAGTGCCGCGGCCAGCGCCTCGGCGAAGATCCGGTGGTCGTCGACCACCAGGACGCGGATCCGCCCCATCGTCACTTCCCCCCTGCTCAGCTCCGGCCCGCGTCCGGGACGGCGCGCCGGTCCCGCCGCCGCCGTCCGGGCGCTCCTGCGCCGCTCACCTCCCGGGTGCCCGGAAGGGCCGAGGTGCCGACCCCCACCGGTACCGGAATCAGCGTACGGGGTGGGCGCGGGCTCGGTGGGGATTTGGTGAAGTTTCGTCAGGAGGTGCGAAATTGGCGTGACTTGGTGCCCAGATGCGGCCTCCCGGCGCGATGTCCCGCCCGCTCCGCCGGCTCCGGGAACCCCGGTGGGAGCCGCGCCCGGAACGCGCCAGGAGCCGCGCCGGGAACGCCGGAGCGCCGCCCCTCGCCGTACGCGAGGGAGCGGCGCCCGGTCGTCCGCCGGGCCGGGGCAGGCCCCGGCCCGTGCCTCAGCCGGCGTTCTTCTCCAGGGTGAACTTCCAGGCGTCGGCGACGATGTCGTCCAGGTTCGGGCGGCGCGGGGTCCAGCCGAGGGCCTGGTGGGCACGCTCGGCGGAGGCCACCAGGACCGCCGGGTCGCCGGCGCGACGGCCGGAGACCACCACCGGGATCTCCCGGCCGGTGACCCGCTTGACCGACTCGATCACCTCGTGGACCGAGAAGCCGCTGCCGTTGCCCAGGTTGCAGATCAGGTGCTCGCCCGGCTTCGCGGCGTCGAGCGCCAGCAGGTGCGCGTCGGCGAGGTCCGCGACGTGGATGTAGTCGCGGATGCAGGTGCCGTCCGGGGTCGGGTAGTCGTCGCCGTACACCGCGATGTGCTCGCGCTGCCCGAGCGCGGCCTGGAAGACCAGCGGGATCAGGTGCGACTCCGGGTCGTGCCGCTCGCCGTACGCACCGTACGCGCCCGCCACGTTGAAGTAGCGCAGCGAGACGGCGGCCAGGCCGTGGGCGACGGCCTCGCTGGTGATCAGGTGGTCCACGGCCAGCTTGGTGGCGCCGTAGGTGTTGGTGGGCGCGGTGCGGGCGGTCTCGGCGATCGGGACCGACTCCGGCTCGCCGTAGGTGGCGGCGGTGGAGGAAAACACCAGCTTGCGCACGCCCGCGGCGCGCATCGCGGAGATCAGCTCCAGCGAGCCCGCCACGTTGTTGCGCCAGTACTTCTCCGGGTCCACGACCGACTCGCCGACCTGGGAGGAGGCCGCGAAGTGCAGCACGCCGTCGAAGGAGCCGTCGAGGACCTTGCCGGCCTCCTGGATCCGCCCCTCGACGAACTCGGCCCCGGCCGGCACGCCCTCCCGGAAGCCGGTCGAGAGGTCGTCCAGGACGGTCACCCGGTGCCCCGCCTCCAGCAGGTGGGCGGCGACCACGCTGCCGACATAGCCGGCGCCACCCGTGACCAGGTACTTACTCATGATGCGACCTCCAGCGGGCGATGGTCCGCGGTCGGCGGACCATCGGGGACGTTCGTACGACTGTGGCCCATTCTCCCTGCCCACCGGGGGTGCTCGGACCACTCGGACGGCCGTCCGTCAACCGCGCGCCATCCGGTCCAGCAGACCGGTCCGCGCCGCCACCGCCGCCGCCTCCAACCGGGTCCGGGCACCGAGCTTCATCAGCACCCGCTGGACGTGCGTGCGGGCCGTGCTGGCGGCGATCCGCATCCCCGCCGCGATCGCCGCGGTGTCCTCGCCGTCCGCGATCCGCGCCAGCACCTGCACCTCGCGCCGGGTGAGCAGCCGCAGCAGCCGGACCGCCTCGTCGTCCGGCTCCGCCGCCGGTCTCAGCAACTGGTCGAACGCGCCCCGCAGCACCTCCACCGTGACCGCCGCCTCACCGGCCCGGGCCCGCGCGATCGCCCGCTCGACCACCTCGATCCGCTCGTCGCTCGGCACGTACCCGGCCGCACCGGACGCGAACGCGCCCGCCACGCCCCGGAGTTCACCGACCGGACCGAGCACGATGACAGCCACCTCGGGCCGCTCCCGGCGGATCCTGCGCAAGCCGTCGAACGCCCCCGGGTCGGCCGGCGCGGCCACCCCCAGCAGGCACACCTCCGGACGCCGACCCGCCACCAGATCGGCCGCCGACGCGGCCGGCGACCCCACCGCGAGCACCCGGTGGCCCCGCAGCTGGAGCGCGGTGGCCAGCGCCTCGGCCAACAACCGGTGGTCGTCGACCACCACGAGGCGAACACCCATGAGACCCCTCCAGGTCGGCGTCCCGCCCGCGGCCCCGCCCGGCGGGAGCGGGCGGCCGGTGACGCACCATCACAGCGCATTCCGTACCCGACGTGCCAGACCGTCTCACCGCCACCGGCGGACGAGCACAACGAAAAGGACCCCCGCCTCGATGGCGGGGGTCCTGACCGAGCCCCCATGCGGAATCGAACCGCAGACCTTCTCCTTACCATGGAGACGCTCTACCGACTGAGCTATAGGGGCCTGTTGCCTGTCCGAACTCCCCGACTTCGCTTCCGCTCCGCCCGTTCGCTCGAACAAGGAAGACATTACACGGCAGGGGGGCGGAATGGGAAATCGGTCCCGGCAGCCCGGACGGCCGGCCCGGACACCGCCGAGAGGTCCCTTCCGCCGGTCTCCGGCAGCAGCCGCAGGCACAGCAGCGCCACCACCCCGCACCCCGCCAGGTACCAGCCCACCGGCTCCGCCGTCCCGTACGTCCCGGTCAGCCTGGTCGCGATCAGCGGGGTGGTCGCCCCGCCCACCACCCCGCCCAGGTTGTAGGTCAGCGCCGCCCCCGTGTACCGCACCCGGGTCGGGAACAGCTCCGGCAGGAACGCCGCCAACGGTCCCAGCAGACAGCCCAGTACCACCATCGCCCCCGCCAGCGAGAGGAACATCAGCCCGCGCCGCTCCGTCTCCAGCAGCGGGAACAGCACCAGCGACCACACCACCGCCAGCCCCGTCGCCCCCTGCAGCGTCCGCCGGCGCCCCCAGGCGTCACTGCGCCTCGCGCTCAGCCACACCGTCACGCCCTTCCCCACCGCGCCGGCCAGCAGCATCGACAGCACCACCGTGCTCGGCACCCCCAGCCCCGTCGTCGCGTAGGCCAGCGAGTACGTCGTGGTCAGGTAGAACAGCGCGTACCCCACGGTGATCGCGCCGCAGCCCGCCAGCACCGTCCGCCAGTGCCCCCGCAGCACCTCCACCACCGGCGCCCGCTCGGCCCCCGTCCGCGGCTCGCCCCGGAACAGCGGCGTCTCCTCCAGCCGCAGCCGCACGAACAGCCCCACCGCCACCAGGCCCAGCGAGGCCAGGAACGGCACCCGCCAGCCCCAGGACCTGAACGCCGCCTCGTCCAGCCACAGTTGGAGCACCAGGAAGATCCCGTTCGCCAGCACGAACCCGGTCGTCGGCCCCAACTGCAGATACGCCCCGTACCGCCCCCGCCGCCCGGCCGGCGCGTTCTCCGCCACCAGCAGTGCCGCTCCGCCCCACTCCCCGCCCAGCCCCACCCCCTGACACACCCGCAGCACCACCAGCACCACCGGCGCCCACCACCCCCACGCCGCGTACCCCGGCAACACCCCCACCACCGCCGTGGACAGCCCCATCAGGAGCAGCGACACCACCAGCGTGGTCTTCCGCCCCAGCCGGTCCCCGAAGTGCCCGAACACCACCGCCCCCAGCGGCCGCGCCAGGAACGCCACCGCGTACACCGAGAACGCCGCCAGCAACGCGCCGACCGTGCCCAGTTCGGGGAAGAACACCTCCCCGAAGACGAGCGCCGCCGCCGTGCCGTAGATGAAGAAGTCGTAGAACTCGATCGCCGTACCGATCAGCGCCGCCGCAGCGGCCCGCCGCATCTGCCCCGTCGCACCCATACCCCCAACCCTGACGAGGACGCCCCACCCCCGACAGCGCCCACCCGGGTGACACCCGCGCCCCGCCCCGCACCCCACGCCCCCCGGCGCCGCCCGCTCAACGGGCGGACCGGCCGCCCCTCCGCCGCACGACCACCACGGCCGCTCCGGCCACCAGCAGCAACCCGCCGACCACCGCGGCCACCAGGGCCGGGGACGAGCCGTCGTCCTTCGGCTCGGCCACGGGGGCGGCGGACGCCGAGGGCGGCGGGGTGGGGGCGGGCTGCGCCGCCGGGCTCTGGGAGGCGGCGGTGGGTGTGGACGGCTCCACGGATGTCGCGCTGGCCGAGGGCTCGACCAGCGGACTCACATCGGCGGAGCCCGGGTCCCCCGGCGTCTGCAGCGCGACCCGAGGACGGACGATTCCGTAGCCGATGAAATCCGTTCGGCTCGACCCGTCCTTGGGCTTCCCGGCAGTTCCGATCAGCACCCGGATGATCTGATTCGGAGCCCAATCGGGGTGAACCGCCCAGAGCAGCGCCGCCGATGCCGAGACGAGCGCGGTCGCATCGGAGGTCCCGTGCTTCTTGCAGTAGCCGGACTCGGCGACACACGACGTGTAGATGTCCACTCCGGGAGCCGCGATGTCGATCTGCGGGCCGTGCTCGGACTCGTCGGTGGCCGTTCCCGCCCGGTCGGCCGCAGCTACCGCGACAATGCTCGGCAACGCGGCGGGATAGAGGGCGGGATTTCCCTCTTGTCCACTGTTTCCGGCACCCGCGACAACCAGCGCCCCCTTCCCGTTGGCATACTTCACGGATTTCTCGAGCTCTGCGACGTCCCCCGCGGAAACCCCGGAGGCACCGGCGACCGAGGAGACATTGATGACCTTCGCCCCCTGGTCCGCCGCATACGTGATTCCCTGGCTCACCTGCTTGAGGTAGCCGGATGCGTCGATCGGCTGTGCCGGGTCGTCGTTGATGTTGATCTTGATCGGGAGCACCTTGGCGTCCGGTGCCAGGCCGTACGCGCCCTTCCCCCCGAGGCCCTTGCCGGATCCCGCGATCAGACCGGCGATGCCTGTGCCGTGACCGCTCTTGTCCACACCGATCCCACCGGGCAGTCCGCTCAGGTCCTTGCCCGGCAGCAGCTGACCGACGAGATCCGGATGATCGAGCCGGAAGCCTCCGTCGACCACCGCCACCGTGACCCCCTGCCCCTTGCTCGCCTGCCAGATCTCGGGCGCCTTCATGGTGTCCAGGTGCCACTGCTGATCGCGGATCGAGTCCACGGCGGCCGCCGGGCCCACAGTCGGCCCGGCCACGATCCCGGCCGCCGCCATCACTGCGGCGAATCCCCGCACCCCTACGTTCATCCGCCGCATCGCTGCTCCCTCGTCACTTTCCCCATCGAGCCAGGACCGCGCCCCGCGCAGGACTGCCCGGCCACCGGGAGTCCCAGTGGCCGGGCAGTCGTTCCGGACTACTCAATCACGCCCGGGTTGCTCTTCGGAGTACCGCTGGTCCAGGTCTCCTCGTCCTCGTGCAGGTAGTCGGCCCGGTTCCGGCGGTCGCGCTCGCGCCGCTCACCCGCCCCGCCCGCCATGCCCGGGGCCATCATCCCGTTCTGGCCCGGCCGCGCCGCGCCCTCGGCAGCCGCCGCACCTGCTGCTGCCGCCCGGTTGCGCAGGCCGCTGCCGCCCGGGGTGAACTCCCCGGCGGCCACCGGCCCCTTCGCCCCACCGACCACGCCACCGCCGGTCGAGCTGTAGCCCCGGCCGCGCGCACCGCCGACAGCGCCACCACCGTGCCCGCCGCCCTGGTGCATGCCGCCACCCGGACCGCCGAAACCGCCGGCACCGGACCCGCCGGACCGGCCCTGGGCCTCGCGCGCGCCGAAGACCGTGCCGCCGTTGCTCGCGCCCGGACCGCCGTTCTTCGTCGGCAGGCCGCCCCCGACGGTGCCGGTCCGGCCCAGCGGCACAGGGCCTCCGCCGCTCTTCAGCGGACCGGACCCCCCAGTGAACGGACCGGTTCCGCCGAACGGGACCGGCCCTCCGCCCGGGAACCCACCGGGGCCGCCGCCGGGCGTGCCCGGGTGCACGGGACCGCCGCCCTGCGGGTACCCGGGCACGGGACCGCCCCCGGGACCCGCCGGTCCGGTCGGGCCGGGCAGCGTCGGTACTGTCGGCAGGCTGTCGAGCCCGGTGCCGGGACGGTCCCCGGGGTGCGTCGGTCCCGTCGGCACCGGGCCCGGCGTGGTCGGGTCGCTCGGCAGCGGCACCGGAGTGCGCCGCGGCGGCGTCGGCGTGACGTTCCCCGGCGGAGTCGGCCCGGGCGTCACCAGCACCGGCGGACGCGGCGTCACGGAACCGCCACCGCTCCGGTCGCCGCCGGAGTGCGGGCTGTAGCCGTTGCCGCCGGTGTTCCCGCTGCGAGTGCCTCGGCTGCTCCCGCCGGAGCCGTAGCGTCCGCCACCGGACCCCACCGGCACCTCGGTTCCTCCGTCGACCGCCTTCGGCCCGTCACCGGGAGTACCTGGCAGATCGGGCATCTTGAGCGAGTTGAGCTGGGTCGTCGCCGCCTCGTACGCCTGTCCCAGCTTCTCCATCTGGTGGATGGCTTCCTGGTGCGCCGTGTCCACCCGCTTCTGCGCCGCCGCCGCCTCCGTGTAGGAGACCCAGGTCGGGTCTTCCTTCTTCATGATCGCGTCGGTGGAAACGGACGGGTTGCCGAAGCCGGCGATGCTCAGCGGCGAAGGCTTGAGGCACGGCTGCGTGGAGTGCCGCTTGACCGTGTCGATGTCCTTGGTCGGGACCTCCGGCACGCCGGTCTTCGCGCTGCTCAGGGCCTCCCCGGCCTGAACCATGGCGTCGCCCGCGCCCTTCGAGTACTCACTGATCATGGACGCCGACTTGTGCAGGTCACTGGCCCACGACTTGAAGTTCTCGGCGGCCGGGCCCTCCCACTGGATCTGGGTCACATGGGCGGCCAGAGCCTTGCTGAGCTCGTCCAGGACGCGCCCGGCAGCCTTGAGCTGGTTGCCACGACCGGTCACCTTGGACGGATCGCTGCCGGCCACCATGGACTTGAGCTGCGGATGATTGATGCCTTCGAAATTCGTTCCGCCCGCCATCAGTTGTCCCCCGTCCCGGCCGCGCCCACAGACATGCGCACCATCAGTAGTCACCGCTCTTCGACCCCGGCCCGCCGGCCGCGTCCGTCGCAACCGCCTTGACCGCCGCCGTCTGGTGCTCCTCGTTGTTGCCGTAGCTCCCCGCCGTCTGCGCGACCGCCTTGCTCATCCTGTCGATCTGCTCCGCGAACGACTTCGAGAGCTGCGCGATCGCCGCGTGCGTCTTCTCGTACGCGGCGATCAGGTCGGCGGACTCGTGGAAGCCGCTGCCGAGGTTCCCGGCGTGCAGCTTCTGCTCCTTGATCTTGTGCTGCGCCGCCTCCGAACCCTCCAGCGAGGCCAGCAGCGCGTCGACCTTCTTCTTGAAGTTGGTGAGCGTGTCGAGCTCGATCTTGACGTCCTTGGAGCCGAACGCCGCCACCAGCGCGTTGGCGCTGACGTCGACCTGGACCTGGCCGACCACGCGACCGATCCAACTGTTGCTCAGCGTCCACGGCGTCACTTCACCGTCGGGGCCGTCGGCCCAGCCCGCGCCTCCCGGTCCAGCCTCGCCTGGCACAGCAATCCACCTCTCCCCCGTGCACGGCGCGGCCCCCGCAGGTCGCCGCACCGCGACACACACCGTCAACTGCTCGGTCCTACCGGCCGCACAGATCGATCCGGCCCATCGGCTCCGTCGGGTCGATCCGGCAGAACCGTCCTCCCTTCGGGACGGACGGCGCCTCAATCATCGTAGCCACCACCTCCGTCGGACCGGCAGGGCCCGTGCCCCGCTTGAACGCGATCGGTACGAACTTGACACGTCCACCCCGTGCCGGGGCGGGGCCGCCCGGGCGGCGGGCGCCGTTAGACTGGCCGGGTCCGGTCGCACCGGACGAGACCTCCACTGCCGCGCAGCGTCGCACAGCAGCGCCCCGGGCCGCCGCCCAGCCCCGCACCCACCGGGCCCCGGCCCCGCCGCGGATCGGACGCCCCGCATGCCCACCAACACCCCGGTCGACCCCACCGCCCCCACCACCCCCAGCACCCCCGCCACCCCCTGGTGGGCCCGGGCCGCCCGCCCGGCCCGGCCGCCGCTGCCGTGGGCGCCGATGGCCCGGGCCGCGCTCGCCATGGCGCTGGCGCTGACCGCCGGGCTGCTGGCACACCGGGTGGACCTCGGGGTGTTCGCCGGGCTGGGCGCGATGCACGCGACCATGAACGACCGCGTCGAGCCGGTCCGGCTGCGGGCCCGCCGGATCGCCACCGCCGTACCGGCCTCGGCGCTCGGCATGCTGGTCGGCAGCGCGCTCCAGCACGCCCAGGCCGGCCCGCTCGCCCTGGGCGCCGGTCTGACCGTGACGGCCTTCGTCTCCGGTGCGCTGAGTGCGACGGGCCCGCGCGGTTCGGCCGCGGGGCTGCTGCTGCTCGTCTCCGCCACGCTGGGGAGCGGCATGCCGCTGCCGCACCCGTGGTGGGCCGCCGCGGCGGTGCTGCCGGCGGGTGCGGTGCTGGTGCTGCTGCTCGGGGTGCCGCTGCGCGGCCGCCGGGCGCCCGGCGCCGACCCGGGTGTGCGCGCGCTCGCCGCCGTGTACGACGCGCTCGGCCGGATGCTCGCCGATCTCGGGACTCCCCAGGGGTCGGCCTCCCGCCAGGTGCTGACCGCCCGGCTGAACCAGCTGCAGGACGTGCTCCCGCCCCTCCCCCGGCACCCCGGGAACCCGCCCGGCCCCGCCGCCCACCGCGTCCACACCATGTACCGGGCCGCGCTCGCCGCCACCGAGGCGGCCACCGGGCTGCTGTGGGCCCGCCGACCGGTGCCGCCCGAGGTGGCCGCCGTGCCGGTCCTGCTGGCCCGCGCGGTGGAACGCGGCGTCCCGGCGGAACGCGGCACCGGGCCCGAACGCGCTGACGGGCCCGAACGCGGCACCGGCCCGGGACCCGACGGCGAGGTGCCCGTGCCGGACTGGGCGCCCAACACTCCGTCCCGGCAGGCCCTGGACGCGGCGCTGCGCGCGGCCGCGGCGACGGTCGCGGGCCGGGAGGCCGCACTGGGCACCGCTCCCGCACCCCCGCCGGACCCGTGGCGGCTGCGGGTGCGGCTGGTCTCGCCCGGGGCGGCCCGGTACGGGGCGCGGCTGGCGCTGTGCATCGCGGTGGGCGCGGCGCTGATGGCCACGGTGCCGCTGAGCCGGAGCTACTGGGTGCCGATGACGATCGCCTTCGTCCTGAAGCCGGACCTCGGCTCGGTGTTCCTGCGGTCGGTGAGCCGTGCGGTGGGGACGGTGCTGGGGGTGGCGGTGACGGCGGCGGTGCTGTCGCTGGCTCCCGGTCCGTGGGCACTGGTCGCGATCGCCGCGCTCTGTGTGGCCCTGCTGCCGTACGCGACGGCGGCGCACTACGGGCTGAACACCGTGGTGATGACGCCGATGGCGCTGGTCCTGCTCCAGCTGGGCGGGCAGGACGGCGCCGCCGAGTTCTGGCCCCGGGTGCTGGACACGGTGCTGGCCAGTGCGATCGTGCTGCTGTTCGGCCATCTGCTCTGGCCGGAGCGGCCGCGGCACCGGATCGAACCGCGGCTGGTGTCCGCGGCTGCCGCGCTGAAGGCCTATCTGGCCTCGGTGGTGCGGCAGGACGGGCCGGAGCCCCGGTCCGAGGTGTGGCTGCGGCGGACGGCCTACCGGGCGCTCGCGGACGCCCGCGCGGAGGTGGAGCGGGGCCTGGCCGAGCCGCCGCCGACGGGCCGGCTGGCGGCCGAGTGGCTGCCGGCGACGGCCGCGCTGGAGCGGCTGAGCGGTGCGGTGGCGGCGTTCGCGGCGCAGCGCCGGTACGGCGGGCGGGTGCCGGAGCGGGCGGAGGTGGAGCGGGTCGGCCGGGCGCTGGACGAGCTGACGGCCGCGGCGCGCGCGCACCGTCCGCCGACCGGGGCGGCGGCGCGGCCGACCCGGCCGCACGACCCTTCGCGCAGTGCGCTGGGCCGTGCGGCGGACGAACTGGACACCCTGCTCGCCGACCGCCCGAGCCGCTAGCCGCCCGCCTTACCCGCTGAGTCGCCCGCCCTACCCGCCGAGCCGCCGGCCCCGGCCGGACCCGGCCCCGGTCAGACCTGCTCGGCCAGCTCCAGCCAGGTCATCTCCAGCTCCTCCTTCTCGTCCCGGACCGCCCGCAGCTCGCTGTCCAGCTCGGCGACCTTGGAGAAGTCGGCGGCGTGCTCGGCGAGCTGGGCGTGCAGCTTGGACTCCTTCTGGTCCAGCTTGGCGATCTGGCGCTCCAGCTTCTGCAGCTCCTTCTTCGCCGCCCGCAGGTCGCCGCCCGACAGCGCGGGCGCCGAGTCCTCCGCGCCGCCCGCTGCGGCGGCACCGCTCGCGCCGGACGCCACCGAGGCCGCGGCCGCGATGGCGGCGGCCGCCGCCATCGCGGCCCGCCGCTGCAGGTACTCGTCGACGCCGTTCGGCAGCATCCGCATCCGCCGGTCACCGAGCAGCGCGTAGGTGACGTCGGTGGTCCGCTCGATGAAGAAGCGGTCGTGGCTGATGACGATCATCGAACCGGGCCAGCCGTCGAGGAGGTCCTCCAGCTGGTTCAGCGTCTCGATGTCGAGGTCGTTGGTGGGCTCGTCGAGGAAGAGCACGTTGGGCTCGTCCATCAGCAGCCGGAGCAACTGGAGCCGCCGCCGCTCGCCGCCGGACAGGTCGCCGACCGGCGTCCACTGCTTGTCCTTGCCGAAGCCGAACTGCTCGCACAGCTGGCCGGCGCTCATCTCCCGGCCCTTGCCGAGGTCGACCCGGGAGCGGACCTGCTCGACGGCCTGCAGCACCCGGGTGGCCGGGTCGAGCTCGGCGACCTCCTGGGAGAGGTACGCCAGCCGCACCGTCTTGCCGACCTTGACCACACCGGACGCGGGCTGGATGTCGCCCTCCGAGGTGTAGGCGTCGCGCAGCGCCCGCAGCAGCGAGGTCTTGCCGGCGCCGTTGACGCCGAGCAGGCCGATCCGGTCGCCGGGGCCGAGCTGCCAGGTGACGTTCTCCAGCAGCAGCTTCGGGCCGGCCTTGACCGTGATGTCCTCGACCTCGAAGACGGTCCGCCCCAGGCGCGCGTTGGCGAACTTCATCAGCTCGCTCTTGTCGCGCGGCTCGGGCACGTCGGCGATGAGCGCGTTGGCGGCCTCGATCCGGTAGCGCGGCTTGGAGGTCCGGGCCGGGGCGCCGCGGCGCAGCCAGGCGAGCTCCTTGCGGGCCAGGTTCTGGCGCTTCTGCTCCTCGGTGGCCTCGATCCGGGAGCGTTCGGCGCGCGCGAAGACGTAGTCGGAGTAGCCGCCCTCGTACTCGTGCACCGAGCCGTGCTGGACGTCCCACATCCGGGTGCATACCTGGTCGAGGAACCAGCGGTCGTGGGTGACGCAGACGAGCGCGGAGCGGCGGTTCTGGAGGTGCTGGGCGAGCCAGGCGATGCCCTCGACGTCGAGGTGGTTGGTGGGCTCGTCGAGCACGATCAGGTCGGGCGAGCCGAGCAGCAGCTTGGCGAGGGCGATCCGGCGGCGCTCGCCGCCGGAGAGCGGGCCGATGACGGTGTCCAGGCCGTCGGGGAAGCCGGGCAGGTCGAGGCCGCCGAAGAGGCCCTCGACGATGTCGCGGATGCGGGCGTCGCCGAGCCACTCGTGGTCGGCGCGACCGGCGATGACCTCGTGCCGGATGGTGGCCTCGGGGTCCAGCGAGTCGTGCTGGGTGAGGACGGCCATCTCCACGCCGCCGACGTGGGTGATCCGCCCGCCGTCCGGCTCCTCCAGCTTGGCGAGCATCCGGATCAGGGTGGTCTTGCCGTCACCGTTGCGTCCGACGACGCCGATCCGGTCCCCCTCGCTGACGCCGAGGCTGACCCCGTCCAGAAGGGCCCGGGTGCCGTACACCTTCGTGACGGACTCGATGGTGGCGAGGTTGACGGCCACGTGTGCTGCGCTCCTGGGTTCGACGGTCCGGGCTCGGGCGGAGGTCCGGATCCTCCCCAGCCTAGTGGGCCCGCTCCGACTGCCCTCCCGCTGCGGCTCCCCACCCGGCCGGCCCGGCGTCCCGCCCGCCCCGCTCCGGCTGCCCGTCCGACCGGCTGCCCGTCCGGCCCGGCTGCCCGCCTGCCCGACCCGGCGTCCGCCGCTACTCCCCCGCCGTCACCGCCGCGCCCGGCACCGGCCCGTACGTGGCGTGCGCGGCGCGGCAGCTGCCGGAGGCCCGCAGCGCGGCCGCGACGGCCTCCGCGCCGTCGGCGTCCTTGGCCAGGAAGGCGCAGGTCGGCCCGGAGCCGGAGACCAGCGCACCGATCGCGCCGGCCTCGGTGCCCGCCCGCAGGGTGGCGGCGAGGGCGGGCCGCAGCGACAGGGCGGCCGGCTGGAGGTCGTTGGCCAGCGCGGCGGCCAGGGCGACGGCGTCGCCGTCGGCGAGGGCCGCGAGCAGCGCCGGGTCGGCGTCGGGGGTGACCACCTCGGTGTCGCTGGAGCCGGTGCCGGCCTCCTCGCGCAGGCGGTCGCACTCGCGGAAGACCGCGGGCGTCGACAGGCCGCCGTCGGCGACCGCGAAGACCCAGTGGTAGGTGCCGGCGACGGGCAGCGGCTCCAGGATCTCGCCCCGGCCGCGGCCCAGGGCGACGCCGCCGACCAGGGCGAACGGCACGTCCGAGCCGAGTTCGGCGGCGAGCTCCAGCAGCACCCCGACGGGTGTGCCGAGCCCCCACAGGGCGTCGCAGGCGACCAGCGCGGCAGCGCCGTCGGCGCTGCCGCCGGCCATGCCGCCGGCCACCGGGATGGCCTTGGCGATGTGCAGGTGCACGTCGGGGGCGGCGAGGCCGTGGTGGGCGGCGAGCAGCCGGGCGGCGCGGGCCGCGAGGTTGCTGTCGTCCAGCGGCACGGCGTCGGCGTCCGGCCCGGTGCAGCTGAGGGTGACACCCGTGCCGGGTTCGCCGGCCGTCGCGGTCACCTCGTCGCCGAGGGCGACCGCGAAGAAGACGTTGGCCAGGTCGTGGAAGCCGTCGGCGCGCAGGCCGCCGACCCCGAGCTGGACGTTGACCTTGGCGGGCACGCGTACCGTGACGGTCACTGGGAAACCCTTACTCCGGCTTGTGCTCGGCGATGGCGGCGAACTGCTCGACGGTGAGCATCTCGCCGCGCAGCTTGTGGTCGATGCCGGCGGCGGCGAGCGCCTGCTCGGCCCCGGCGGCGGAGCCGGCCCAGCCGGCCAGCGCGGCCCGCAGGGTCTTGCGGCGCTGGGCGAACGCGGCGTCGACGACCGCGAACACCTCCTCGCGGCTCGCGGTGGTGCTCGGCGGGTCGTGGCGGACCAGCGAGACCAGCCCGGAGTCGACGTTGGGGGCGGGCCAGAAGACGTTGCGGCCGATCGCTCCGGCGCGCTTCACCTCGGCGTACCAGTTGGCCTTGACCGAGGGGACGCCGTAGACCTTGTTGCCCGGCTTGGCGGCGAGCCGGTCGGCGACCTCGCTCTGCACCATGACCAGGGTCCGCTCGATGGTGGGGAAGGTGGCGAGCATGTGCAGCAGCACCGGCACGGCCACGTTGTACGGCAGGTTGGCGACCAGCGCGGTCGGCGCCGGGCCGGGCAGCTCGGTGACCACCATGGCGTCGCTGAACACCAGGTCGAAGGAGTCGGCCTTGCCGGGCATCCGGGCGGCGACGGTGTCCGGGAGGTGCCGGGCGAGCACCGGGTCGATCTCGACCGCGGTGACGTGCCGGGCGACCTCCAGCAGGGCGAGGGTCAGCGACCCGAGCCCGGGCCCGACCTCGACCACCGTGTCCTCGCCGGTCACCTCCGCGGCCCGGACGATCCGCCGCACGGTGTTGCCGTCGATGACGAAGTTCTGCCCGCGCTGCTTGGTCGGCTTCACGCCGAACGCTTCCGCGAGCGCCCGGATGTCCGCGGCGCCGAGCAGATTGTTGTCAGAGGTGGGGTCGGTGGTGCTCACCCGCCAAGGATACGGGCGCGCCGCCCCCTCACAGCTCGACGACCGCCGCGAGGTCGATCTCCACGGGGTACGGCACCGACGTCCGCAGCACGCCCTCGTGCTGGGCGACGGGCAGGTAGACACCCTTCTCCTCGTCCCGGTGGAACTCGTGCACGATCGGCAGGTTGTCGATTCCGCGCTCGACCCGCCAGTAGTACGGGATGCCCTTCTCGGCGTACTGCCCGGGCTTGCGGAACCGGTCGTTGGCCCGGGTCCCGTACGAGACGACCTCGACGGTCAGCACGACGGCCTCGGGCGGGAGGCACTCGAGCTCGAAGACGTCGATGCCGGTCTTGTCGAACACGACCACGTCCGGCTTGGTCGTGTTGTCCTCGTCGAGCAGCACACACCGCTCGACATTGGCCGCATAGGGAACGACCCGGGAGCCGCGCAGAACCGAATAGATCTCGTCCCGCACCTGGTCGTGCCACTGATTCGTCTGCCCCCGGACCACGATGACTCCGTCCACAAGATCCCAGTCGAACGGCAGATCAAGGTGCTTGGCCTGCTCGTACGTCCGCAGTTGGGACAGCGGGTGCGACGGTTCGTGACGATCCTCGACGGGTCCGTCGCTCGGCATGGCGGTCATGGCCACCTCCCTCACTGCACTCATGCTAGCCAGCCTAGGAAGCCACCAGGAGTGCCGAACCGTTCCTTCGGAACCCGACTTTCGTTCGATCGGATCAGTACCCGAAGGCCCGCGCCGTGTTCGCCGCGATCGCCGTGGCGAGGTCGTCCTCGTGCAGGCCCAGGGTGTCCGCCATCGAGCGCACCGTGACCGGGATCAGGTACGGCGCGTTGGGCCGGCCGCGGTAGGGGTGCGGGGTGAGGAAGGGGGCGTCGGTCTCGACCAGGACCCGGTCCAGCGGGGTCGCCGCCAGGGCGTCCCGCAGCGGCTGGTTGGCCTTGAAGGTGACCGGCCCGGCGAAGGAGAGGTACCAGCCGTGCTCGGCGCAGACCTTGGCCATCTCCGCGTCGCCGGAGTAGCAGTGGAAGACGGTCCGCTCCGGGGCGCCCTCCTCCAGCAGGACGGCGATGACGTCCTCGTGGGCGTCCCGGTCGTGGATCACCAGGGCCTTGCCGTGCCGCTTGGCCATCGCGATGTGGCGGCGGAACGACTCTTTCTGGATCTCCACGCCCTCCGGCCCGGTGCGGAAGTAGTCCAGGCCGGTCTCGCCGACCGCGCGGACGTGCGGCAGCGCCGCGAGCGCGTCGATCTCGGCGAGCGCCGCGTCGAGCGCGGCCTGCCCGCCCGGCTCGCGCCGCTGCCCGGACCAGCCGTCGGGGTCGCCGAGGAAGATCCTCGGCGCCTCGTTGGGGTGCAGGGCGACGGCGGCGTGCACCTGCTCGAACCGGGCCGCCAGTTCGGCGGCCCAGCGCGAGCCCGGCACGTCGCAGCCGACCTGGACGACGGTGGTCACCCCGACCGAGGCGGCCTTGGCGAGGCCCTCCTCGGGGGTGCCGGACTGCATGTCCAGATGGGTGTGCGAGTCCGCCACCGCCACCGCCAGCGGAGCCGGCAGCGGCGGCGGGGTGGAACGCTCGTCGTCCTTCTTCGGCATCGGTCGTCCTCCTCCGGCCCCGGGGTCGGCCCCTAGGCGGCCGGCTTCTCCTCGAGTCGCGGGAACAGGATCTCGCCCTTGGTGACGGTGGCGCCGACCGGCAGCAGGCCCCACTGCGCCGCCTGCACGACGGTCTGGCCCGCGAGCGCGCCCAGGCCCTCGGCGGCGCCCAGCGACTCCCACAGCTTCTCGGCGGTGGCCGGCATGACGGGGTTGAGCAGCACCGCGGTGGCCCGCAGCGACTCGGCCGCCGTGTAGAGGATGGTGGCCAGCCGGTCCCGGCCCTCGGCCGAGTCGTCCTTGGCGACCTTCCACGGCTCCTGCTCGGTGAGGTAGCCGTTGACCTGCTTGACGAACTCGAAGATCGCCGCGAGGCCCCCGGCGAAGTCCAGCTCCTCGCCGATCTTCCGGTCCGCGGTCGCGACCGCGGCCGCCAGGCCCTCGGCGACGGCCTGCTCGGCGGCGCCCGGCGCCGCCGCGGCCGGCAGCACGCCGTCGAAGTACTTGCCGACCATGGCCGCCACCCGGGAGGCGAGGTTGCCGAAGTCGTTCGCCAGCTCGGAGGTGTACCGGGCGGTGAAGTCCTCCCAGGAGAACGAGCCGTCGGTGCCGAACGGGATCGCCCGCAGGAAGTAGTAGCGGTAGGCGTCCACGCCGAAGTGCGAGGTCAGATCGGTGGGCGCGATGCCGGTCAGGTTGGACTTGGACATCTTCTCGCCGCCGACCATCAGCCAGCCGTTGGCGACGACCCGCTTCGGCAGCGGCAGCCCCGCGGCCATCAGCATCGCGGGCCAGATCACCGCGTGGAAGCGCAGGATGTCCTTGCCGACCAGGTGCACCGAGGCCGGCCACAGCTCGGCGAACCGCTCCGGGTCGGCGCCGTAGCCGGCCGCGGTGATGTAGTTCTGCAGCGCGTCCACCCACACGTACAGGACGTGCTTGTCGTCCCAGGGCAGCGGGACGCCCCAGTCGAAGGTGGAGCGGGAGATGGAGAGGTCCTGCAGGCCCTGCTCGACGAAGCGCAGCACCTCGTTGCGGGCCGTCTCGGGGGCGATGAAGCCGGGGTTCTCGGCGTAGAACTCCAGCAGCTTCGGGCCGTACGCGGAGAGGCGGAAGAAGTAGTTCTCCTCCTCCAGCCACTCGACCGGCTTCTTGTGGATCGGGCAGAGCTTCTCGCCCTCGGTGGCACCGTCGAGCAGTTCGGCGGGGAGCTTGTACTCCTCGCAGCCGACGCAGTACGGGCCGGAGTAACCGCCCTTGTAGATCTCGCCCTTGTCGTACAGGTCCTGGACGAACTCCTGCACCCGGGCGGTGTGGCGCTCCTGGGTGGTGCGGACGAAGTCGTCGTTGGCGATCTCCAGGTGCTGCCAGAGCGGCTTCCAGGCCTCCTCGACCAGCTTGTCGCACCACTCCTGCGGGGTGACGCCGTTGGCCTCCGCGGTGCGCAGGATCTTCTGACCGTGCTCGTCGGTGCCGGTCAGGTACCACACCCGCTCGCCGCGCTGGCGGTGCCAGCGGGTCAGCACGTCGCCCGCCACGGTGGTGTACGCGTGGCCCAGGTGGGGGCGATCGTTGACGTAGTAGATCGGGGTGGTGACGTAGTACGCGGGAGTGGTGCCCCCGGTGGTGCTGTGGTCTGCAGTGGCCGCCATGGTCGGCAAGCTTAGTCGGGCCCGGGTACGGGCCCGACCGCCGCTGCCACCGTCAGCCCCGCATCCGCGCCCAGAACCGCGCCCAGCGCCCGCCCGAGGGGGCGGTGCGGACCGGCCGCGCCGCGTCGGCGGGCAGGGCCGGCTCGGCGTGCGACGAGTACCCGGGGGCGTGCTGCCACGGCTGGTCCTGCCCGGCCACCCGGCCCTCGCGCATGATCCGGACGGTGTGGCCGCCGCAGCCCGGGCAGGCCGGCTTGAGCAGCGGCGACGGCACCCGGACTCCGTTGGCGTGGTACTCGAACACGACGCGCCCGTCCCGGGCCACGTGGTGCTCGATGTCGTACGCCTGCTCCCAGCCGTACCCGCAGCTCAGGCACACGAAGGAGTAGGCCTCCCGGACGGTCTCGACGGGGGTGTGCGACCGGCCGCTCGGGCCGGCGCCGCTCGGGCCGGGGTCGCTCAGGGCGTTGCCACCGCGGGGGCTACCGATCGTCTCGCTCATAGCCGTCTCCCAGCGCCCGCCGGGCGCTCGCCCGGCTGGGTCTTTCCATCCCAGCAAATGCCCGGAACGTCCCGGTCGATGCCCGTCTTGTGAAGACTTGGAGGGGGGTTGGGAAGCCCTATACGAAAGGGTGGGTCCTGTCCGAAAACCTCGACCGAAGCTTCAGCTCGACGGGCGTTTATCCGGGGCCTTCTCTCCAAGGTACGCGCCCGCAGGCCCGGCGGCACCTCGCCCACGAACCGTGCGTACTCGCAGCTCAGACGCCTGTCGAGGCGCTTTCCGACCGTTCCCCGGCCGTTCGACGACCGTTCCCGACCGGATCGCCCGCCGACGCCCCGGCCGGGGGCGGGCGACCGCTCAGCCGGCTCCGCCCGCGGCGGCGTTCTTGGCCGCCACCACCGCGTCGAACACCTCGCGCTTGGGCAGCGAGAGTTCGGCCGCGATCGCCGCGATCGCCTCCTTGCGCCGCTCCCCCGCCTCCTCCCGCACGGCCACCAGCCGGGCCAGCTCGGCCGGGCCCAGCTCCTTCGGCGCGGCCGGCGGCGCGCCCGCCACGACCACCGTGATCTCTCCCCTGACCCCCTCGGCCGCCCACGCGGCCAGATCGCCGAGCGGACCGCGCTTGACCTCCTCGTAGGTCTTGGTCAGCTCCCGGCAGACGGCGGCCGGCCGCTCGGGGCCGAACGCCTCCGCCATCGCGGCGAGCGCCTCCGCGATCCGGTGCGGGGCCTCGAAGAACACCATGGTGCGCGGCTCGGCGGCGATCGAGGCCAGCTGCCGGGCGCGGTCGCCGGTCTTGCGGGGCAGGAAGCCCTCGAAGGTGAACCGGTCGACCGGCAGCCCGGACAGCGCCAGCGCGGTGAGCACCGCGGACGGTCCCGGCACCGCGGTCACCTTGAGGTCCGCGGCCACGGCGGCGGCCACCAGCCGGTAGCCGGGGTCGGAGACGGACGGCATCCCGGCGTCGGTGACCAGCAGGACGCGGGCCCCGCCGAGCAGCGCCTCGACGAGCTCGGGGGTGCGCCCGACCTCGTTGCCCTCGAAGTAGGAGACCACCCGCCCGGCCGGGGTCACCCCGAGCGCCTGGGTGAGCCGGCGCAGCCGCCGGGTGTCCTCGGCCGCGATGACGTCCGCCGCGGCCAGCTCGGTGAGCAGCCTGGGCGGGGCGTCCGCGACGTCGCCGATGGGGGTTCCTGCCAGTACCAGTACTCCTGTCACGGACCCCATCCTTCCAGCAACCGGCCGCCGGGCGCTTTTGGTGACGATTCGGGCAGCTTCGGAGGGAGCCGTCCCAGCGTCATGACGCACCCCTACCATGTGGCGGATGAACGGCGACACGGCGGCGCAGACGCCCACTGGTACAGACCTCACCGCGCGGGGTGGCGTCGGCGGGCCGGTCCTGGCGGACCAGCCGTCGCCCGCCCTGCCGGGCCCGCGCGACCCGGCCGGCGACGCCGCCGACGGTCCCGGCGGCCCGGACGAGCCCGGCGGCCCCGCCCCCGACTCCCCGGACGGCTCCATACCCGCCCCGCCCCCGCCGCGCCCCGCCTGGCTGCGCGGCCTGGCCCGGTTCGGCTACGCCCCGGCCCCCGCCGCGACCACGGCCGAGCGCCTGGTCCCGCCGATGCCGGACGGCCCGGGCGTGACCCCGGAGCGGGTGCCGCCGTCCCCGCTGCTGCTCCGGCTCGGCCTCGCCCTGCCGGCACCGCTGTGGTCCTGGCTCTGCCGCTGGTCCGGCTGGCTCGGTCCGCTCGCGGTGACGCTGTTCGCCGGCGTGCTGCGGTTCGCCGACCTCGGCTCGCCGAACGCGATCGTCTTCGACGAGACGTACTACGCCAAGGACGCCTACGCGCTCTGGCACGGCGGCTACGAGATCAGCTGGCCGGACGGCGCCAACGAACAGATCATGTCCGGCGGCCCCGTCCCCTACCGATCGAACCCGTCGTACGTGGTGCACCCGCCGGTCGGCAAGTGGATCATCGGCGCCGGCGAGCAGCTGTTCGGGATGAACCCCTTCGGCTGGCGGTTCGCGGTGGCGCTGCTCGGCACCCTGTCGGTGCTGATGCTGGCGAGGATCGCCCGCCGGCTGTTCCGCTCGACCCTGCTGGGCTGCGTGGCGGGCCTGCTGCTCGCCGTCGACGGCCTGCACTTCGTGATGAGCCGGTCGGCGCTGCTGGACCTGGTGGTGATGTTCTGGATCGTCGCCGCCTTCGGCTTCCTGCTGCTGGACCGCGACCGTACCCGGGCCCGGATCGCCGCCCGGCTGAGCGCCCTCGGCGACGGCCTCCCGGACGCGGCGACCGCCCACCGGATGAACCTGGGCTGGCGCCCGTACCGGATCGCGGCCGGTGTCTGCGTCGGTCTGACCTGCGCGACCAAGTGGAGCGGCCTGTACGTGGCGGCCGCCTTCGGTCTGCTGACGGTGCTGTGGGACGCGGGCTCGCGCCGGCTGGCCGGGGCCGACCGCCCCTACCGGTGGACCCTGGTCCGGGACGCGGTACCGGCCTTCGTCTCGCTCGTGGTGGTCCCGGTGGCGGTCTACATCGCCTCCTGGTGGGGCTGGTTCGCCAGCAGCACGGTGCCGAACCAGGGCGGCTACGGCCGGGACTGGGCGGTCGGCCGCTCGACCGACTTCCCGTGGATCCCGGAGGGTCTGCGGGCGCTCTGGCACTACCACTCGACGGTCTACGACTTCCACACCCACCTGAGCGACCCGCACACCTACCAGTCGAACCCCTGGAGCTGGCTGGTGCTGGGCCGGCCGGTGTCCTTCTTCTACGAGTCGCCGAAGCAGGGCGCGGCCGGCTGCACGGTGAACGAGTGCGCCCGCGAGGTGCTCGGCATCGGCACCCCGCTGCTCTGGTGGACCGGTGTGATCGCCCTGGTCTACTGCCTGTGGCGGTGGGCGGCCCGGCGCGACTGGCGGGCCGGCGCGGTGCTCTGCGGCCTGGCCGCCGGCTACCTGCCCTGGTTCGCCTACCAGCAGCGGACGATCTTCCTGTTCTACGCGGTCTGCTTCGTGCCCTTCCTGGTGCTCGCGGTGACCATGCTGCTGGGGGCGCTGGTCGGACCCGCCGGGGCCTCCCGGGACCGCCGGATCATCGGCGGCACCGCGGCCGGCCTGGTGCTCCTGCTGATCATGTGGAATTTCCTCTTCTTCCACCCCCTGTACACGGGCGAGACGATCCCGATGGAGGACTGGCGCAAGCGGATGTGGTTCAACACCTGGATCTGACGCCGGGGGCGCGCCGGGGGCGGTGCCGGGCGGCGGAGCGTACCGGAGTGGTGCGCGACACGTACCAGATCCGTCACAAGACCCCGTCCTTTCACCGGGGCACGGAGTCAGGCTGCCTAGGGTGGACTCCGAACGCGCATCCGGCCACGTCCGGCTGCGGCCCGACCGCCTGACCCTTGGGGGAACATCACCATGCGCAATGGCGCGAAGACCGGCCTGATCACCGGCGTGGCCGTCGCCGTGCTCGCCGCGGGCGGCTACGGGGCGTACAGCCTCGTCGGCGGCTCCGACGACAAGGACGCCCCGGCCGCCAAGAAGGCGCGCACGGTGGTCGCCGAGCCCCCGAGCGCCGAGCAGGCGGCGGCGGGCACCAAGGACTTCCTGGACGCGTGGGCGGCCGGCGACATCGCCAAGGCGGCCTCGCTGACCGACGACCCGGCGGGCGCGACCACCGCGCTGACCGCGTTCCGGGACCAGGTCAAGCCGAGCGGGCTCACCCTGGCCCCGGCCGGGCCGGCCACCCCGGCGGCCTTCGCCGCGGCCACCGGCTCCCCGAGCGCCGCGCCCAAGGCCCCGACCACCGCCCCGGCCACGCCGACCCCCGGCGGCCCGCTCCCCACCGACTCGCCGTCGGCCTCCGCCCCAGCCGCCCCGACCGGGGTGCTGATGGGCTTCAAGGCCCGCGCCGAGTTCGAGGGCACCAACCGGGTCTGGGACTACAGCGGCTTCCTCGGCGTGGTGAAGATGAGCGACAACACCCCGGCCGTGCACTGGGCGCCCTCGGTGATCCACCCGCACCTGGCCCCGGGCGAGTCGATCGGCGTGCAGCCGCTGCCCCCGCTGGCCGGCAACGTGGTGGACCGCAACAACAAGCCGCTGAGCAGCCCCTCGATCACCCCGCTGATCCCGACCCTGCAGGCCAAGGTCGCCAAGCTGCTCGCGGACCAGAACAAGGACCAGAGCGACAACGGCACCGGCGTGGTGATCACCAACGCGGCCGACCCGAACAGCGTGCCGGACCGGCTGTTCACCATCGTCGACCCGAAGCCGCCGAAGCCGTTCAAGCTGACCATCGACAACACCCTGCAGGCCGCCGCCGAGAAGGCGATGACCGACCTGGGCGGCAAGAAGGGCTCGATCGTCGCCATCGAGCCGAGCACCGGCCAGGTCCTGGCCTTCGCCAACGCGCCGGTCACCGGTCTGAACCGGGCCTTCCAGGGCCAGCTCGCCCCGGGCTCCACGCTGAAGATCCTCACCTCCACCGCCCTGCTGGAGGCCGGGGTCAACCCGGACACCCCGGTGGCCTGCCCGACGCTGAGCAGCAACCCGAAGAAGATCCCGAACTCGTTCCCCGACGCGTACCCGAACAACACCCTGCAGCAGGACTTCATGATCTCCTGCAACACCGCCTTCATCGACCAGGGCCTGACCAGCCTCAAGCCGGGTGCGCTGACCACCACGGCCAAGGACGTGTACGGCATCGGCCTGAACTGGCAGACCGGTCTGCCCAGCTTCGACGCGGTGGTGCCGGACGCCGGCACCAACAAGGACGAGCAGGCCATGCAGTCGATCGGCCAGGGCAAGGTCCAGATGAACCCGCTGGCCATCGCCTCGATCACGGCCACCGTGCAGAGCGGCTCCTTCAAGCAGCCGATCCTGGTCGCCGAGCTGCCGCAGCAGAAGGCCCCCCGGGACCTCGGCCCCGACGTCGCCGGCAAGCTGCGCCAGATGATGGCCGCCACCGCCACCGGCGGCACCGCCAAGGACGTGATGGCCGGGATCTCCGACAACGCGGGCGCCAAGACCGGCTCGGCCGAGGCGACCGGCATCGCCACCACCAACAGCTGGTTCACCGCCTACCGGGGCAACCTGGCGATCGCCTCCGAGGTCGAGGGCGGCGGCCACGGCGTGGACGCGGCCGGCCCCGCCGTCGCCTCGATCATCAAGGCGGCCGGCAACCGCTGACCCGGGCGGCGCACGCCGACCCCGGACCGGGCCCGTCCTACCTCACCGGCAGGGCGGGCCCGGCCTGGTTGAGCAGGCAGGCCGGCCGGACCGGCGGCCGGGCGCCGCTCCACCGCCGGGCCGCCAGCCGGGGCCAGATCACCAGCACCGCCGGCAGCGCCAGGTACCCGAACCGCCCGGCCGGCGCCAGCATGAAGGCGATTGCCAGCCCGGTGGCCAGCAGGTCGGCGGCGGCGATCGCGGAGACCGGCGGCCGGGCCAGCAGCCAGATCGTCACCCCGAGCCCGCCCACGGTCAGCAGCACCAGCGAGGCGGTGTGCCCGGTGGGCCCGAAGCCGGCCAGCACCTTGCCGGGCAGCGGGCTGCCGGCCGGCGTCTGGATCGCGGTCAGCCCGAGCGGGAAGCGCACCACCTGGTCGCGCAGCTCCTCGGCCCGGGTCAGGACGTAGGGCACCATCACGGCGCACGCCGCGCCGAGCGCGGCGAGCCCGGCCCGGGCGGCCGGCCGTCGGCCGTAGAGCCGCCAGAGCAGCAGGACGGCCACCGGCAGCGCCGGCCAGACCGTCCACTTCAGCGTCCCGGCCAGGGCCAGCACCAGTCCGGCGGCGATGGTCCGGTCCCGCTCGGCCAGCGCCATCGCCAGGCAGCAGAGGCCGATCAGCGGCAGGTCCACCCCGCCGCCGACCAGCGCCAGCGCAACCAGCGGCGAGGCGGTGAGCACGGTCAGCGGCAGCAGCGGGGCACGGTCCCGGTTCGGCCGCAGCAGCCGCCAGCTCGCCAGCAGACAGGCGACGAAGGCCAGCGCGAACCAGATCCGGGCGTCCCCGGCCAGCCGCGCGAGCGCGTTGCCGTCGCCGAGCAGCGCCCGCGGCACCCCGAACAGCGACATCGCCGGCAGGTAGGGGTTGTAGTCGGTCACCACCACCGGATCCGGCAGGTAGGGGCTCCCGGTGCTGAAGAGCAGCCGCGCGGAGCGCTCGACCACCATCACCTCGGACTGGTGGCGGCCCTGCAGCACGAGGACCACCAGCGGCACCAGGACGGCGCCGAGCAGGGCCGCCGCGGCGGCGGCGCGGGCCGCGACCCGGCGCGGGAGGACCAGGCAGAACAGCCCGGCGAGCAGGTAGGCGGGGGCCGCGAGGGTGCCCCACAGACGCTGGTTGGGGAGGTCGGAGACGATCGGGAAGCCGGCCGCCCACCCGGCCGCGACCAGGCAGCCGAGCAGTTGGACGCCCCGGTGTCCGGCGAGCCGGGCCGGATTCAGCCGATCGGGCGGGGACGGCGGGCCCTCCTCGCCGCGCTGGCGGGGGAACGACCAGTGGCCCCGGTCTCCGGGCGGTCGTCCGGCTCCGGTCGGGGGCGCGGCCGGAACGGGCGCCGTCGGCGTCGTGCTCCGGCCGGTGAAGCGGCCGCGCGGGCGGGAGAAGCCGGGCGTGCGGGTGCTCACCATGGTGGAAGGTTAGGGCCGGGGGTGGTGCCCTGTCGCCATGTGGCGGGCACGAGTGTCCGGCGCCACGGGCCCGGGCCGCGGCCGGGACACCGGCGGGCGAACGGCCGGGAACAGCCGCGGGAACGCCCGTGCGGACGCGGACGGGGCCGCCCGGGGAGAGCTGTTCCCCGGACGGCCCCGTGCACGGCGTGCCGGCCGCTCAGCCGGCCGTGGAGCCGGCGTCCGCCCGCTCCCCGGCCCGCTCCAGCTTGGAGTGCTTGATGCTGTAGCCGAAGTACACGGCCACCGCGACCACCAGGGCGACGCCGCCCGCCGCGAAGGTGTCCGCGTGCAGACCGGTGATCAGGTAGACGCAGAAGCCGACGCTGGCCAGCGGGACGACCGGGTAGCCCGGGACCCGGAAGCCGCGCGGCAGGTCGGGCTGGGTGCGGCGCAGCACGATCACGCCGATCGAGACCACCGAGAAGGCGATCAGGGTGCCCAGGCTGGTGATGTCGGCCAGCCGCGCCAGCGGGACGAAGGCGGCGAGCACGCCGACGCCCAGGCCGACCACGATGGTGTTCCAGACCGGGGTGCCGGTGCGCGGCGAGAGCTCGGCGAAGCGCTTGGGCAGCATGCCGTCGCGGCCCATCGAGTACAGGATCCGGGTCTGGCCGTAGATGACCACCAGGGTGATCGAGAAGATCGAGACGATGGCGCCGATCGCGAACAGGATCGCGGGCCAGCTCTGGCCGGTGATGTCCTGGAGGATCTGGGCGAGGCCGGCCTCCTGGCCGTCGAACTTCTGCCAGGGCTGGGCGCCGATGCCGGCCAGGGCCACCAGGATGTAGAGCACGGTGACCACCACCAGCGAGATGATGATCGCCATCGGCAGGGTGCGCCGGGGGTTCTTGACCTCCTCACCGGCGGTGGACACGGCGTCCAGGCCGATGAAGGAGAAGAAGATGCTGGAGGCCGCGACCTGGACGCCGCCGATGCCCAGCGGCATGAACGGGGTCAGGTTGCCGGAGTGGAAGCCGGTCAGGGCGACCCCGATGAACAGCAGCAGGATCAGGATCTTGACGGCCACCATGGCCGTGTTGACCTTGACCGACTCGCTGACGCCGCGGATCAGCAGGAAGCAGACCATCGCGACCAGCAGCAGCGCCGGCAGGTTGAACCAGTGGGTGTCGTCGGGCGCGCCGGCGATCGCCTCGGGGATCTTGAAGCCGAACGCCAGGTCGAAGAACTTGTTCAGGTACTCGGCCCAGCTGACCGCGATCGCGGAGGCCGAGACGCCGTACTCCATCAGCAGGCAGATGCCGACGCCGAAGGCCACGCCCTCGCCGAGGGTGGCGTAGGCGTAGGAGTAGGAGGACCCGCTGACCGGGATCGCGGAGGCCATCTCGGCGTAGCAGAGCGCGGTGAGGCCGGCGGTGACGGCCGCGATCACGAACGAGAGGATGACGGCCGGGCCGGCCGACGGCACGGCGCTGTTCAGCACGAAGAAGATGCCGGTGCCGATGGTGGCGCCGATGCCGATCGCGGACAGCTGCCAGAGGCCGATCGAGCGACGCAGGTGGATGCCGGAACGGCCGCCCTCCTCGGGCGCCCCGGCGGGCGGGCCCTCACGGCCTTCGCTCTCGGCGATCAGGGTGGAGACGGGCTTGCGCCTGAGGAGGCGTGCGCCGAGCGTGTTCGGGGCCAAAACGGGGGTGTCCTTCTAGGCGGGGGAGGGTGTCCTAGTGGCCGGCCGCTCGACGCACCGAAGGGTGCCATCGGGGACCAACCGAACAAAGATGGGACAGTACCGCGCGAAAGCACCAGTGTCGCAAACGAACAGTCACGGCGCGCGCATTGTACGAACCGTCGCATCGGCATGTACAAACCGGACACTTCGCAGACGGCGGATCTCTCGACGAGGCGATAAAGCAGCAGGTCACCGCCATCGGTAAGGGACTCATCGGGCCAGCGCCGCCTGCATCACGGCGCGTGCGACCGGGGCCGCCAGCCCCCCGCCCGTCACCTCGGTCGCGTCGCTGTCCGCGACCACCACGGCGACCGCCACCGGCGGCACCCCGGCCGAGCCGGCCGGCGCCGCCCAGGCGATGAACCAGGCGTACGGCGTCCCGGTGTTGTCCACCCCGTGCTGGGCGGTGCCGGTCTTCCCGCCGACCACCGCGCCGTCGATCCGGGCGGCCCGTCCGGTGCCGTTCTCCACCGCGTCGACCATCATCCGGCGCACCTGCCCGGCGGTGCCGGCGCCGACCGCCTGCCGGTACACGGACGGCCGCACCGACCGCACCACCGTGCCGTCGGCGGCGGTCAGACTGTCCACAAGCTGTGGACGCATCACGGTGCCGTTGTTGGCGATGCCCGCCGCGACCATCGCCATCACCAGCGGGGTGGCGGCGGTGTCGAACTGGCCGATCGAGGAGAGCGCCAGCTGCGAGTCGTCCATCCGGGTGTCGAAGTTCGACCGGGCCGCCCGCACCGGGACGTCGAGCCGGGCGTCGTTGAAGCCGAAGGCCTCGGCCGCGGCCGACATCCGCCGCAGGCCGACCTCGACCCCGAGGTGGCCGAGCACGCTGTTGCAGCTGAGCACCATCGCGGTGGCCAGCGACTGTCCCGGTTCGTCGCAGGCCGCCGAGTCGTTCACCAGCGGTACCGAGGTGCCCGGCAGCAGGTAGGGGTGCGGGGTGTCGGTCGGCGCGTCGGCATCGGTGACCACCCCACTCTCCAGCGCCGCCGCCGCGGTCACCACCTTGAAGGTCGAGCCGGGCGGGTAGGTCTGCCGCAGCGCCCGGTTGAGCATCGGCTGGTCGGGGTCGCTCCGGAGCCGGCTCCAGGCCTCCCGGTCCTCGGCCGAGGTGCCGCCGAAGCTCCCCGGGTCGTAGGACGGGGTGGAGGCCAGCGCCAGGATCCGCCCGGTGGCCGGCTCGACCGCCGCGACCGCGCCCTTCTGCCGGCCGAGCCCGCGCACCGCCGCCTCCTGGACGGCCCGGTCGACCGTGGTGCGGACGTCCCCGCCGGGGTTCTGCCGCCGGGCCACCGCGTCCCACACCGCCCAGCTCGCCAGCCCCGGGTCGGTGCCCGAGAGCAGCGCGTCCTCGGTGCCCTCCAGCTGGCTGTTGCCGTAGGTCTGCGAGGAGTAGCCGGTGACCGCCGCGTACAGCGGCCCGTCGGTGTAGGTGCGCCTGTAGTCGTACCGGCCGCCGGTCGGCTCGGAGCCGGTGACGCTGTCGGCCCCGACCCGGATGTCGCCGCGCGGCTGGGAGTACCGCTCGAGGACGAGCCGCTGGTTGGCGCTGTTGTGGTTCAGCTCGTCGGCGCGGAACACCTGCACCCGGGTGGCCTGGACGCACAGCGCGACGATCAGCAGCAGACAGAAGGTGCCGGCCCGGCGCCCGGTCACCGAGATCCCCGGCAGCCCCTGCGGCCCGCCGCCCGGCCGTCGGGCACCGCCCCCGTCACCGGCCCCGCGGCGCCCGCTCCCGCTCCCGGTCCCGTCCCCGAGCCCGCTCACCGCCCCTCCCCCGGGGCGGGCCGTCGGGCGATGTCGCTCATCCGTACCAGCAGCGCGACGATCACCCAGTTGGTGACCACGGAGGACCCGCCCTGGGCGACGAACGGCAGCGTCATCCCGGTCAGCGGGATCAGCGCCAGCACCCCGCCCGCCACCACGAAGACCTGCAGCCCGACCAGCGCCGCCAGCCCGATCGCCAGCAGCCGCCCGAACGGGTCGCGCAGCGCGATCCCGGTCCGGAACCCGCGCGACACCAGCAGCGCGTACAGCAGGAACACCGCCACCAGCCCGGTCAGCCCCAGCTCCTCCCCGATGGTGGCCAGGACGAAGTCGGACTTCGCGGCGAAGCCGATCAGCACCGAGTGCCCGGCCCCCAGCCCGGCGCCCAGCTCGCCGCCCCAGGCGAAGGCGAACAGGGACTGGGCGATCTGGTTGGCCCCGTGCCCGGCCGCGATCGAGCCGAGCGGGTCCAGCCAGTCCGCGACCCGGCTGTGCACGTGCGGCGAGAGCAGGCCGACCCCGACCGCCGCGATCGCCGCCAGGAACAGCCCGATGGCGATCCAGCCGGTCCGTGCGGTGGCCACGTAGAGCATCACCACGAACAGGCCGAAGAACAGCAGCGAGGTGCCGAGGTCGGTCTCCAGCACCAGCACCCCGACGAAGACCGCCCAGATCGCCAGCACCGGTGCGAGCACCCGTCCGGGCGGCAGCCGCAGCCGCCGCACCCGCCGCCCGGTGAGCGCCAGCGCGTCCCGATGCACCGCCAGGTAGGCGGCGAAGAAGACCGCCAGCAGGACCTTGGCGAACTCGCCCGGCTGGAAGGAGAACGGCCCGAAGGTGATCCAGATCCGCGATCCGTAGACCGGCGGGAAGAAGACCGGCAGCACCAGCAGGACCAGCGCCACCAGCGCCCCGATGTACGCGTACCGCTGGAGCCGCCGGTGGTCCCGCACCAGGAACAGCACCAGGACGAACAGCCCCACCCCGAGGCCGGACCAGAGCAGCTGGGTGGGCGCCGCGTTGCCCGGGGTGGCCCGGTCCAGCCGGTGGATGACGACCAGTCCGACACCGTTGAGCAGCACCGCGATCGGCAGCGGCAGCGGGTCCGCGTACGGCGCCCGCAGGCGGACCGCGCCGTGCGCCAGCAGCGCGAGCACCCCCAGCGCGCCCCCGTACTCAGCGGCGTCGGCCGGCACCGCGCCGTCGAGGTTGAGGCCCACCTGGACGTAGCCGAGCACGGCCGTCAGCACCGCCGCGAGGACCAGCGCGAGCTCGGTGTTGCGCCGGGTCGGCACGGTACGGCGCGGCCGGCCTGCGGTTCTCGTCACGGCGGAGGGTGTCGCCACGGACCGTCCTGGGAGTCGGGGCTGCGGGCGCCGCCGGAACGGCCACCGGGGAGGACGGGCGGCACCCCCATCACCTTCGCCACCCTAACGAGGACTGTGCGGGTATTCCGCCCGGTTCACCCGGTGTGTCCGGCCCTGTCGCGCGTTGGCCACGGCGAACTGATGGTCCCTAGGATCGACGGGTGATTACCGGACGACGACCGAAGGCCAGGCTCGGCAGCCTGCTGGCCGCCCTGGCGATAACGGGCGGGGCGCTGCTCAGCGGCCTGCCCGCCCATGCCGACGAACCATCAGCCGGCCAAGCCGGCAAGGAGGCCCCACGGGTCGATCTCGTACTGGACGTCAGCGGCTCCATGCGCGAGGCGGACATCCAGGGCAAGACCCGCATCTCGGTGGCCCAGCAGTCCCTGAGCGACGTCATCGACGCCCTGCCCGCGGAGACCGAGTTCGGCATCCGCACCCTGGGCGCCAACTACCCCGGCACCGACAAGGCCCAGGGCTGCCTGGACAGCAAGCAGCTCTTCCCGGTCGGGAAGACCGACAAGACCGAGGCCAAGACCGCCGTCGCGACCCTGCGGCCCACCGGCTTCACCCCGATCGGCCTGGCCCTGCGCGGCGCCGCCCAGGACCTCGGCAAGGGCGAGACCACCCGCCGGGTGGTGCTGATCACCGACGGCGAGGACACCTGCACCCCGCCCGACCCCTGCGACGTCGCCCGCGAACTCGCCTCCCAGGGCATCCACCTGGTGGTCGACACCCTGGGCCTGGCCCACGACGACAAGACCCGCCAGCAGCTGCTCTGCATCGCCAACGCCACCGGCGGCACCTACACCGACGTGCGCACCCAGGAGCAGCTCACCGAGAAGGTGAAGCAGCTGGTCGACCGCTCCAACGACACCTACACGGTCACCCCGGTCAAGACCGCCGGCACCGACAAGTGCGAGTCCGCGCCGGTCCTCACCCCGGGCGTCTACAGCGACCGCGAGAAGTTCTCCGAGCACCGCGTCTACCGCGTCCCGGTCAAGGCCGGCCAGGAGCTGCGCGCCTCGGTCAGCGTCGCCCTGGACCGCCCGGTGGCCCGCGACTACGGAGTCCTGCTCCAGGCCACCAGCACCACCGGCCAGGAGCTGGTCCGCGGCACCGACGCGGGCAGCAGCCGCACCGACGTGGTCTCCACCGGCCTGCGCTGGTCGGCCGACGCCTCCAAGGGCTACGCCACCGCCACCGCCACCGCCTCCGCCTCGCCGAGCGGCAAGCCGGAGACCAATGTCTGCCTGGTCGTCTCCAACTCGCTGGCCCCGCAGGCCGGCGCCGCGGCCGACCCCGGCCTGCCGCTGGAGCTGACGGTCGACCTGACCGCCGCCTCCCCCGCCCCGGACGGTCCGGCGATGGGCCTGGGCCGCGGCTGGATCCTGCTGCTGGTGCTCACCCTGGCCGGCCTGCTGACCGGCCTGCTGTTCGGCTGGATCGCGCGCTGGCGGATCGCTGTCTGGCAGGAGAACTGACCATGCGTACGACCTTCCTCCGCACCGCCGCGGCCGCCCTGACCGCGCTCCCGGCGCTGCTGCTCGCGGCCCCGGCCGCCACGGCCGCCTCGCCCTCGCCGAGCGCGAGCGGCACCCCGGCCCCGGCCAACAAGGCCGGCACCTCCTTCCTGACCGCCGTCAATCTGGCACCCGGTCAGGACGCCAAGGTGGACGTCTCCACCGGCGACTACCTGTACTGGGCCTTCGGCGCCGCCGAGGGCCGGACCGCCAAGGTGGACCTCACGGTCGCCCTGGCCCCGTCCGCCGACCGGCACGGGCCGCAGACCTGGAACGTCGAGGTGTTCGACGGGCTGCGCCGCCGCCAGTCCTGCACCGACGGCACCCAGAACGCGACCGCCGAGCAGGCCGCCGGCTCGCTGGCGCTCAGCTGCACCCTGCGCGAGGTCCGCTCCTGGGCCGAGCCGTGGTCCGGCGATCCGCTGCCCGGCACCTACTACGTCCGGCTCTCGGTCGCCGACGCCCCGCAGCCCGACCTCGGCCTGGCCGCGTCCGTGCAGCTGCGGGTGACGGCCAAGGGCGACGAGGACAACGCCCAGCCGGAGGGCGGCGAGCTGAAGGCCCCGCTGGTCCCGCCGGCCGGCGGCGGTGCCGCGACGGCCAAGGCGGCGGCCCCCGAGGAGCCCGAGGAGCACTGGTACACCGGCTGGTTCTCCGGCTGGAACAGCCGCTGGTTCTGGACCCTGGCGGGCGGCGTGCTGGCCGCCCTGGCAGGCGTCGCCGGCTACACCCTGACCCGCCACCCGCGCGGCCGCCGGCCGGCCCGCTACGGCTCGGTGCCGCCGCAGTCCGGCGCCCCGCAGCCGGGCCCGTACGCGGGCTCCGGCCAGTCCTGACCCGCTCCTGACCCACCCGGACCCCGAGGGCCGGACCGGAGACCTCTCCGGTCCGGCCCTCACCGCTTCCCGGTCCGCCCCCTGCTGGTCCGGTCCCGCGCCCGCCCGTGCGTGCGTGATCCGTCTCACAGCCCGCCGGACGCCCGCCCCGTCGGCCCGGCTGACCCCCCGTCGGCCGGTCCGCCCCCACAACGCAGAAGTCCCGCCCGATCTTTCGATCGGGCGGGACTTCCGTTGGGTGGAGCTGAGGGGATTCGAACCCCTGACCCCCTCGATGCGAACGAGGTGCGCTACCGGACTGCGCCACAGCCCCAACAAGAAGAAACTTTAGCACCTCTCCGAGGTGGTCCGTGACCACCCTCCTGGTGACGCCCCCGCGGCGGGACGGGAGCGGGGGCGGAACGGGCGGCGGAACGCGAAGAGACCCCCGGCGGCGGGGGCCTCTTCGCGGGCGGTCGCGGACCGCGCGTCCTACTCGTTGGCGGCGCGGGGCCGCGGCTCCGGCCCGGACGGCTCGGCGTACTGGTCGAAGAGCGGGGTGTTCCGGGACTCGACCGGGCGGCCGGCGGTCCAGGTGCCCGGCGCCGACAGGTCGAGCCCCCGGTTGACCCGGGGGGCCACCGGCGCGGTCACGTACGTCGGCAGCGGAACGGGCACCGGCTCCCAGGAGTCCGGGCCGGCGGCGCCCCGCTCCCGCATGCCGTCGACCCACTCCTCGTGCTCGGTGACCTCCGCGACGGCCGAGGCCGAAGCCGCGGAGCCCCCGGCCGAGGTCGCGGCGGAGGCCCCGGCAGGGCCCGCCGCGGGAGCGCCCCCGGAGGCCGCCCGTACGGCGTCCGCCTCGGTGGCGAGCCTCAGGTGCGGGCGCGCGCGGCCGGGGGCGGGCGTGCGCCGCTCCGGCTCGGCCGCCGGGGCCGGCACCGGGGCGGCGGCCGCGCGGCCGGCCTCGACGCGCTGCTGCTCGCGCTTGCGCAGCCGCTCGGCGGCCTGGGCCGCGCGGGTGCGGTCCAGCTTGACCGCGTACCGCTGGCGCTCCAGGCGTCGCAGGTGCCCGATGTAGAGGGTCAGCAGCGCGGCCGGGACCGCGGGGACCCACAGGAAGGCCAGACCGGCCACGGCCGCGACCACCGCTCCCAGCGCGAAGGCCAGGAACAGCACGGTGACCATCCGGCGCCGACGCGCCAGCAGCCGGGCCCGGCGCTCGGGGCCGCCGCCCTGGGGCGCGGGCCTCGGCTCGGCCCGGTCGCGTTCCGCCGGCCGGCCGGGCGCGGGTTCCTGCGTCCGTCCGTCGGGGACGTCCGGGGCGTCCGGGGCGCTCGCGGGGTCGCCGGGGGCGGCCGCGTCCCGCTCGGGGGGGCCGTCCATGCTCTGCTCGTCGTCACGCGGTTCGTCACCCAGGGCCCGGGACGCCCGCCGCTCCAGCGCCGAACGCCCGGCCAGCAGGCGGATGGCGGTGCTGAAGCGTTCCGTCGGGCGCGCCTCGTTGAGCTCGTCCTGCCTGCGGAGCCACATCGGCACCAGATAGGCGGCCCAGGCCCCTACGATGACGGCGTAGATAAGGCCGCTACTGCTCACGATTCACACCGTACGGGCGTGCAGGAGGGGCCGGTAGCAATTTGGCACGGCGTGTCGTGTGATCAAGCTGATTCTCCGACTATTTTGCCGGTATTTGTGCCCGTCCGTCGTCGCGCCGATGCCATATCGATATTTCCATTCGAACATACATTCAATTATGCGGCCGACGGCCCGAGCTGAGGGAACGCCAGCGTTCCAGCATCCCCTCCGGGACCTCCTCGGCGGCGAGCGCGAACACCAGGTGGTCCCGCCAGTCGCCGTCGATGTGCAGATAGCGCGGCCGCATTCCCTCCGAACGGAAGCCGAGCTTTTCCACCACCCGCCGGCTCGGTCCGTTCTCCGGCCGGATGCACACCTCGATCCGGTGCAGGCCGAGAGTGCGGAAACAGTGGTCCACCGAGAGCGCGACCGCGGTCGGCATGATGCCCCGCCCGGCCACCGCCTCGTCGATCCAGTACCCGACATTGGCCGAGCACATCGACCCCCAGGTGATTCCGCCGACGGTCAACTGACCGACCAGCCGGCCCCGGTACAGCACCACGAAGGGCAGCATCCGCCCCGCCGAGGCCTCGGCCCGCAGATAGCGGACCATCTGCCGGAAGGTCGGGCGCGGGCCCGCCGCCAGACCGGCCGGGCCGGGCGGCACGGTGGCCTCCCAGCGCCGCAGCCAGTCCCGGTTGCGGCGGCTGACCTCCTGCCACTCGCGCTGGTCGCGCGCCCTGATCGGGCGCAGCACGACGTCCCCCTCGTGGAGTTCCACCGGCCAGCCGGCGTTCAGTGCGCGCTCCCGGAAGCTGCCGTGTCGGGCCGGGGGTGGTCCCCGCCGCCGAGCTGGTCGACGGCGTGGGCGAGCAGCGGGGCCAGCACGGCCAGGCCGTCCCGGACGCCGCCGGTCGATCCCGGCAGATTGACGACCAGGGTACGTCCGGCGAGGCCGGCCAGCCCCCGGGAGAGCGCGGCGGTGGGCACCGTGTCCCGTCCGTACGCCCGGATCGCCTCGGGGATGCCGGGGATCTCCCGGTCGAGCACCCGGGCGGTCATCTCGGGGGTGAGGTCGTTCGGCGAGATGCCGGTGCCGCCGGTGGTCAGCACCACGTCGTAGCCGGCCGCCACGGCCTCCCGCAGCACCGCCTCGACCGGTTCGCCGTCCGGGACGACCCGGGGGCCGTCGACCGTGAAGCCCATCGCCCGCAGACCCTCGACCAGCAGCGGGCCGCCCCGGTCGGCGTAGACGCCGACGGAGGCGCGGTTGGAGACGGTGACCGCGAGGGCTCTCATTCCTCCCCCTCCGGGGCGGTCCAGTCACCGCTCTTGCCGCCGGTCTTGCTCAGCACCCGGACGGACTCCACCGCGGCACCCTTGTCGACGGCCTTGACCATGTCGATCACGGTGAGGCCGGCCACCGCGACGGCGGTCAGCGCCTCCATCTCGACGCCGGTCCGGTCGGTGGTCCTGACGGTCGCGGTGATCTCCACCGCGTCGTCGGCGACGGTCAGCTCGACCTTCACCCCGGAGAGCGCGATCGGGTGGCAGAGCGGGATCAGCTCGGGCGTCCGCTTGGCGCCCATGATCCCGGCGATCCTGGCCACGGCCAGCGCGTCGCCCTTGGGCACCCCCTCGCCGCGCAGCAGCTCGACCACCCGCGGGGACACCCGGACCCGGCCCGCCGCGACGGCGGTCCGGGCGGTCACGTCCTTCGCGGAGACGTCGACCATCCGGGCCGCGCCCTGCTCGTCGACATGGGTGAGGCGGTCGCCGGGGGGTGAGGCGGTCACGGGTGGCTCCAGGGGGCGCGCAGGTCGAATACCGCGCTACCGTACCCCCCGTCCCGGTCCCGGCGCGGGAGGGGCCGCATCGGTGGGACGGCCCCGCCGCGGCGGGGAGTTCGGCCGTGCTCAGCCGCCGAGCAGCACCACGTCGACCTCGCTGCCCGCGGGCAGCTCGGTGACGTCCTCGGGAACGGTGATCAGGCAGTCCGCCCGGGCCAGCGCCCCGACCAGGTGCGACTCCGCGCCGCCGACCGGTTCCACCAGGCCGTCCGCGGCCGAGTACCGGCCGCGGAGGAACTGCCGGCGGCCGGCGGGCGAGCGCAGCGCCACCGGGCAGTGCGCCCGGACCACCGGGCGGTGGATGTCCTCGGCGCCGAGCATCGCGCGGATCGCCGGGCGGACGAACAGTTCGAAGGAGATGTACGCGCTGACCGGATTGCCCGGCAGGGCCAGCAGCGGCACCCCGGGGCCGGGCCCGATCCGGCCGAAGCCCTGCGGCTTGCCGGGCTGCATCCGCAGCCGCCGGAAGTCCACCCCGCCGTACTCGGCGAAGACCTCCTTGACCACGTCGTAGGCGCCGACGCTGACGCCGCCGCTGGTGACGATCAGGTCGGCCCGGCCGAGCTGGTCCTCCAGCACGGCGCGCAGCCTGGCCGCGTCGTCGGGGACGCCGCCGACCCGGTAGGCGATCGCGCCGGCGTCACGGGCGGCGGCGGTGAGGGTGAAGCTGTTGGACTCGGAGATCTGCCCGGGGCCGACCGGCTCGCCGGGCTGGACCAGCTCGCTGCCGGTGGACAGCACCACGACCCGCGGGCGCGGGCGGACGGTGGCGGTGGCCCGGCCGATCGCGGCGAGCAGGCCGAGCTGGGCGGGTCCGAGCCGGGTGCCGGCGGTCAGCACCCGGCTGCCGGCGGCGACGTCGCTGCCGCGGCGGCGGATGTGGGCGCCCTCGGCGACCGGGCGCAGCACCCGGACCTCCTCGCCCTCGACCGCGGCGGCCATCGCGTCGGCGGGGCGGCCGGAGCCGGTGCCGCCGTCGGTCCACTCGACCGGGGCGACGGCCCCGGCGCCGGGCGGGACGGGGGCGCCGGTCATGATCCGGGCGGCCTGGCCGGGGCCCACCGCGGGGAGTTCACCGGCACCGGCGGCGATGTCGCCGACCACGGTCAGCACCGAGGGGTACGCGGTGCCCGCGCCGACGGTGTCGGGCGTGCGCAGGGCGTAGCCGTCCATCGAGCTGTTGTCGAAGGGCGGCAGATCGCCCTCGGCGACGACGTCCTCGGCCAGCCGGCAGCCCTGCGCGTCGAGCAGCTGGAGCTCGATGGCGGGGAGCGGGCCGACGGCGGCCAGGACGTCCGCGAGGTGCTCGTCCACGGTCCACGGACCGTCCGGACGGGCACCGGGGCGGGCGGCCGGAGCCGGGTCCGCGGAGTCGTCGCAGCAGGCTGCGGGGGTGGTACCGCTCTCCGTGGACCCGGTCATGGGCGCGCTCGCTCTCTGTCGGTGTGTCAGTCCTGCAGCTCGGAGGCGACGAACTCGCGCAGCCAGGTGCGGAACTCCGGCCCGAGGTCCTCGCGCTCCGAGGCGAGACGGACGATAGCGCGCAGGTAGTCCGAGCGGTCGCCGGTGTCGTAGCGGCGGCCCTTGAACAGCACGCCGTGGACCTGGCCGCCGGTGTCGGACGGGCGGGTGGTCAGTTCACGAAGGGCGTCGGTGAGCTGGATCTCGCCGCCGCGGCCGGGCGGGGTGTCCCGCAGCACGTCGAAGACGGACGGGTCGAGCACGTACCGGCCGATGACGGCGTAGTTCGACGGGGCCTCGGCCGTCTCCGGCTTCTCGACCAGGTCGGTCACCTGGAAGACGTCCTCGCCGAAGGTGCTCGGCTTGACGGCGGCGCAGCCGTACAGGTGGATCTGGGAGGCGTCGACCTCCATCAGCGCGACGACCGAGCCGCCGAGCTCCTGCTGGACCTCGATCATGCGGGACAGCAGCGGGTCGCGCGGGTCGATCAGGTCGTCACCGAGGAGGACGGCGAAGGGCTGGCCGGCGACGTGCTGCTCGGCGACCGAGACGGCGTGGCCGAGGCCCTTGGGGTCGCCCTGGCGGACGTAGTGCATGTTGGCGAGCTCGACGGACTCGCGGACCCGGCGGAGGCGGTCCTGGTCGCCCTTGCGGGCGAGCAGCTCCTCGAGCTCGTAGGCGCGGTCGAAGTGGTCCTCGAGGGCGCGCTTGTTGCGGCCGGTGACCATCAGTATGTCGGACAGGCCCGCGGAGGCCGCCTCCTCGACGACGTACTGGATCGCCGGCTTGTCGACGACGGGCAGCATCTCCTTCGGAGTGGCCTTGGTGGCCGGCAGGAATCGGGTACCCAGACCGGCCGCGGGGACCACTGCCTTGGTGACCGGGATACGGGAGTTGGTCGTCGTCATGCGTTTACCTTACTAAGGCACGTATTTCGCCTGACCGGGCGCAGTTGACCGATGCTTGGGCAGCACGTCGCCGGACCCGGCCGCGATGGCAGGCAAGGGGGACGTGCCGGGCGGGGTGAGGGGGTCCCCTCCGACACAGGGCGACAGATTACCCGGCTTTTCCTAACGGTCACGTTCGGCTGCGAAGACTCCGTCCGGCTGCGGGGAAACGACCGCCGCCCCGGTCACCGGAACGTTTCCCGAAAGGGCCACCGGGGCGGCCGGGCGCCAGCAGTCGCCGCCCGCGGCGCGGGCGGCGGCGAGTGCCCGGTCGGCGGACCGCAGCAGGACGGCGGCGTGGGTGCCGTCCTCCGGGAGCACCGCCAGGCCGATCGCGGCGGTGAGGCCGTTGCCGTGCGGGCGGCGGTCCGCCCGCTCGCCGGAGGACCAGTCCAGCAGCAGGTGGCGGCGGACCGACCAGACCAGGCGGTCGGCGACCTGGGCCGCGCCCTCGGCCCCGGTGTCCGGCAGCACCACCAGGAACTCCTCGCCGCTGTACCGCCCCAGGGTGTCGGAGCGGCGGATCTCCATGCCGAGCCGCTGGGCGAGGTCGCGCAGCACCGTCCCGGCCCGGGTCCGGCCGTGCTCGGCGACCACCGCGTCGAAGCCGTTGATCTCCAGCAGCAGCACGGCCAGCGGACGCGGCCCGTCCTGCGGCTCGTGCTGCTCGGCCCGGCGGGCCCGGTCGATCTCCCGGTCCAGGGTGAGCTGGAGGTGCCGGTAGTTCCAGACGCCGGTGACCGGGTCGCAGGAGGCGGTGCGCTCCAGTTCGGCGTTGCGCTCCTCCAGTTCGGCGACGCGCTCGCGCAGCCCGGTCTCGCGCCGGGCCGCGCGCGCCGCGCCGCGCCGCAGCCGGACGCCGAGGACGGCGGCGCCGGCCAGCGCGGGGGCGCTCAGCACGGCCAGGGCCTGGACCAGCAGCGGGGTGGACATCGGGGGCTGCCTTCCGCGTGTCAGGCTCTGGGCGGCCCGGTCGCACAGGCGTCAGGGGTCCAGAGCGGTCGTGGTCGGAGCGATGGAGGAACGGTGGACCATCCCATGCACAACGAGAAGGGCGCGCTGAGGACACGGCTGCTGTCCGAGCGGCGGGAAATCCCGGCCGAGGAGCGGGAGCGGGCCGCCGAGGCGCTGGCCGGGCACGCCGGCGCGCTGGCGGCCGCCGCCGTGCCGGCCGGGGAGGCCGCGACGGCGGGGGCGGCGGGGGCGACGACGGGCGCGGCGGCCACGGTGGCCGCGTACGTCTCGGTGGGCACCGAGCCGGGCACCCGCCCGCTGCTGGACGCGCTGCGGGCGCGCGGGCTGCGGGTGCTGCTCCCGGTCCTGCTGGCCGACAACGATCTGGACTGGGCGGAGTACACCGGGCCGGCGGCGCTGGCCCCGGCCGGGCGCGGCCTGCTGGAGCCGGTCGGCGGGCGGCTCGGGCCAGAGGCGGTGACCGGCGCCGGGCTGGTGCTGCTGCCGGGGCTGGCGGTGGACCGGCGGGGGCTGCGGCTGGGCCGGGGCGGCGGCTCGTACGACCGGGTGCTGGCCCGGCTGGAGCGGTCCGGGGCGCGGCCGGTGCTGGCGGTGCTGCTGTACGAGCACGAGCTGCTCGAACGGGTGCCGGCCGAGCCGCACGACCGGCCGGTGGACCTCGCGCTGACCCCCTCCGGCGCCCACCGGCTGGGGTGAGGCCCGGCGGGCGGGTACGGCGGGCGGGTACGGCGGGGCCCCGTGCCCCCGGACGGATCCGGGGGCACGGGGCCCGGACGGCGGGCGGGCGTCAGCCCGCGGTCAGCGTCAGCTTGTGCTTGGTCGCCCGTTCGACCGCGTCCGGCGAGAAGGACCAGCTCAGCAGCTTGCCCTTGAGCCAGAGGTCGGTCTGGTCGTTGTAGTTCTCGTGGAAGGCGTGACCGGAGGCACCACCGACGATGATCCAGCGCGAGGCGTCGAGGTCGTTCAGGTCGACCACCATGCGCATCGAGGGGATCCAGTCCACCTGGTACCCGGCGGCCGCGTTCCACCCCGCCGCGTCGACCGCCGCCGAACCGCCGGAGAGCCGGTAGGGGCCCCGGTTGAGCAACTGGTGGACGACGCCCGAGCCGATCGAGGAGCTGTCCGAGCCCATGGTGCGCTCGCGCAGCTCCAGCTTGTGCAGCCGGCCCCAGCTCCAGGTGGTGATGTCCTTGGTGAGCAGCGAGGTGAGCTCCTGGCGGGCGTTGGTCATCGCCTCGCGCAGCAGGTTGTCCAGGCCCTTCTGCTCCTTGTGCTGGGAGTCGATGTACGTCCACCAGCCGCTGTCGGGCTTCTCCAGCTGCTGCCGGACGACCTCGTTCCAGCGGTCGCCGCCGTCCGGCTGGGCCTTGGCCGGGTCACGGGTGCCGCACTCGGTGACGATCTTCGACTTGCTGTCCGGCCTGGTCGGGTCGATCTGCTGGCGGACCAGCAGGCAGTTCTCCTCGGCCCGCAGGTCGGCCGGGAACTTCTGGCCGAAGGCGAGGGTGAGCAGCTGGCGCCAGACGCCGTTGTAGTAGGCGGCGGCGGCCGAGTCGGCGTCCTGGTGGAAGTTCCAGTCCTTCAGCAGGTCCTGCGCCTCGCGCACGTAGGGGTCGTCGATCTCGACCTTGAGCAGCATCGGGACCAGGGTCTTGGCCAGGATGCTGGTGTTGTCGAGCTGCATGTCCTGCATGTCGTCCGGCGAGATCTTGCCGTTGTTCTTCAGCCGGGCCTCGAGCTGGTCGGTGATCTCCTTGGCCCGGGTGCCGTACTCCCAGTCGGTGGTCAGCGCGGGCTTGTAGCCCGGGTCGACCACGGCCTGGTTGGCGGTGACGATGTAGCCGCTGCTCGGGTTGAGGCTCCAGGGCATGGCACTGAACGGGACCGGGTCCTTCTTCCACTGGTAGGCGGAGTCCCAGCCCGGCGCCGGGTAGCGGCCGTCGCCCTTGCCGCGCACCGGGATGTAGCCCGGGGCCTGGTAGCCGATGTTCTTGGCGTCGGCGTAGACGAGGTTCTGCGACGGGACGGTGAAGTCGGCGGCGGCCTTCTGGAAGTCGTCCCAGTTCTTCGCCCGGTCGAGCGCGAAGACGGCGTCCATGGTGCGGCCCGGGATCAGCGCGGTCCACTGCAGGGCGACGCCGTAGCCGCCGGTGCCCCGGTCCGGGGCGGAGGCGCCGTTGGGCGCGTACTTGCCGACGTTCTGCTGCTCGGTGCTCGGGTCGGAGATCAGCGGGGCGCCGGTCTCGGTGGTGCGGACGGTGATGGTGCGGTCCTCACCGCCGGCGACCTTGATGGTCTCCTTGCGGAGCTCGAACTTCTTCTCCTTGCCGTCGACCAGGTAGGTCTCGGGGCCGGTCACCTTCTCCAGGAAGAGGTCGGTGACGTCGGCGCCGAGGTTGGTGAAGCCCCAGGCGATGTCCTTGTTGTGGCCGATGACCACACCGGGCATGCCGGCGAAGGTGAAGCCGGAGACGTCGTACTGGCAGGTCGGGGAGACCGCCCGGCAGTGCAGGCCCATCTGGTACCAGACCGAGGGCAGGCCGGGACCGAGGTGCGGGTCGTTGGCCAGCAGCGGCTTGCCGGTGGTGGTGTGGCTGCCGGCCACCACCCAGGAGTTGGAGCCGATGCCCTGGCCGTTGCGGCCGAGCAGCTCGGGCAGCGCGTCGATCCGGTCGGTGACGCCCTTGAGCAGTGCCGAGGAGGCGGCGGCGCCCTGGGCGGTGCCGGCGGCGGTCCCCTGGGCGGCCGGGGCCGAGCCGTCGGCCGGCTTGTAGGAGGTGCCGTTCACGGTGCCGGTCTTCACGATCGTGCCGTTGCGCGCGTACGGGTAGTCCGGGTACAGCTCGGCGATCTTCTCCGGGCTGAAGTCCTGGGCGAGCAGCGAGCGGTCGATCTCCTCCTGGAGGTTCCCGGAGAGGTCCCAGGCCATCGCCTTGAGCCAGGCCACCGAGTCGACCGGGGTCCACTGCTCGGGCTTGTAGTCGCCGTTGACGACGCCGAGGACGCCGTACTCCACCGAGGCGGCGGAGCCGCCCGGGTGCTCGGCGAGCCAGGAGTTGACCCCCTCCGCGTAGGCCTGGAGGTTCTTCTTGGTGTCGGCGCCGAGGAGGGTGTCGAACTCCTTCTGGGCCACCTGGCGCCAGCCCATGGTGCGGATCATGGAGTCGGTGTCGACCTGGCTGTCGCCGAACATCTCGGAGAGCCGGCCCGCGGTGATGTGCCGCCGGACGTCCATCTCCCAGAACCGGTCCTGGGCCTGGACGTAGCCCTGGGCCCGGAAGAGGTCCTCGGAGGTGTCTGCGTAGAGCTGGGGGATGCCGTTGGCGTCCCGCTTCACGTCGACCGGCGCGCTCATGCCCGCCACCTTGACGCTGCCGTCGACCTCGGGGAAGGACGCGCGGACCGCGGCCACCCCCCGGTAGCCGCCGTAGCCGGCGCCGGCCACCAGCAGTACGACCAGCACGATCACGATCAGACGGGCGCGCCGGAACTTTTTCGAGCGGGGCATCTGGGTCCTTGCGGTCCTCACTGGGGGGCGGGCGGACATGTCAAGGGCACGGGGCCGTGACAGGGCACCACATTAGGCCGACTCGGCTGGCGGCCGTGCACGGGGGACGCTCACGGTGGGATCGGAGGAGGTCAGGAGGCGGCCCGAGGAGGGCCGGCGGGAGGCCGCGGGCGCGGGCCGGAGGAGACCGGAGGCGGCGGACCGGAGCAGGTCACCAGGAGGCCGGAGGCCCGGACCGAGGAAACGCGTGGCCAATGAACCTAAAGATATGGCAAAATGTTAGACTGAGTAACGATCCGCAAGGGGAGTAATTGGCGCCCCCGGTCGCCACCCCTGTCGGGACCCCGTCCGCCCCCGCCACGTCCGAGGTGCCCCTGCGTGAATGTCGACCACCTGAACCAGCTGCTGCTCGAGTTCTCCGTGATCCTGCTGATCGCGGTGGTCGCCGTGCGCGTCTCCACCAAATCCGGCCTGCCCAGCCTGCTGATCTACCTCGGCATCGGGGTGGCGCTCGGCCAGAACGGCCTCGGCGTCTCCTTCGACAACGCCGAACTCACCCAGGTGCTCGGCTACGCGGCCCTGGTGGTGATCCTGGCCGAGGGCGGCCTCAAGACCAACTGGCGCGAGGCCAGACCCGTGATGGGGGCCGCCACCGTACTCGCCACCGTCGGCGTCGGGATCAGCGTCTTCGTCACCGCGGCCGGGGCGCACTGGCTGGTCGGCCTGGACTGGCGCACCTCACTGCTGCTCGGCGCGATCGTCTCGTCCACGGACGCCGCGGCCGTCTTCTCGGTGCTGCGCACGGTGCCGCTGCCGCGCCGGCTGACCGGTCTGCTGGAGGCCGAGTCCGGCTTCAACGACGCGCCCGTGGTCATCCTGGTCGTCGCCTTCGCCGCCGTCGGCGACACGGAGCCGTGGTACGTCCTGATCGGCACGATCCTCGCCGAGCTGGCGATCGGCCTGGCCGTCGGCCTCGCGGTCGGCAAGCTCGGGGCGTTCGGCCTCAAGCACGTCGCCCTGCCGTCCTCCGGCCTCTACCCGATCGCGGTGCTGGCCCTGGCCGTGCTCGGCTACGCCGGCGGCGCCCTGCTGCACGGCTCCGGGTTCCTCGCCGTCTACGTCACCGCGGTGATCCTCGGCAACTCCAAGCTGCCGCACGGCCCCGCCGTCCGGGGCTTCGCCGACGGCCTGGCCTGGATCGGGCAGATCGGCATGTTCGTGCTGCTCGGCCTGCTCTGCACCCCCGAGTCGATGGGCTCGGCCGTGGTGCCGGCGCTGGTGATCGGCGCGGTACTGGTCTTCCTCGCCCGGCCGCTCTCGGTGGTGCTCACGCTCACCCCGTTCCGGCTGCCGCTGCGCGAGCAGGCCCTGCTCAGCTGGGCCGGCCTGCGCGGGGCGGTGCCCATCGTGCTGGCCACCATCCCGATGGTGTCCGGCGCGCCGATGGCCCAGGACGTCTTCAACATCGTCTTCATCCTGGTCGTGGTCTTCACCCTGCTCCAGGGCCCGACCCTGCCCTGGGTCGCCAAGGGCCTGCGGATCGGCGAAGGGTCGATGGGACAGGACCTCGGCATCGAGTCCGCCCCGCTGGAGAAGCTGCACGGACACCTGTTGTCGGTCGCACTGGCGCCGGACTCCCGGATGTCCGGCGTGGAGATCGGCGAGCTGCGGCTGCCGACCGGGGCGGCGGTCACCCTGGTGGTGCGGGAGGGCAGCAGCTTCGTGCCCGACAAGGCGACCGTGCTGCGCGGCGGGGACGAGCTGCTGGTCGTCACCACGGACGAGGTGGGCGAGGCGGCCGAGCGGCGACTGCGGGCCGTGGACAAGGGCGGCAAGCTGGCCGACTGGCTGCACGGACGCAGGACCTGAAGGTCTCGCCCGGAGTTCACCTTGACTTAACAGGACAACTTTGGATCCGTCCTGTAGTGTCGGGTTCAGCGCGACATCTACGCGCGTATAACCATTGTTCGCTGACACACCACACCCCAGCATCTGCCTGAAGCAGAGTTGGCGCGACCGCTCGGCGGCCGCGGCCCGGACCCGGCCCACCGCCGGACCGGCCCGGTAACTACCCCGGTCGACGCGCGAGAGGACGACTCTCGGCGCCGTCGGGGCCACCCCATGCCCTGCCGCGCTACCAGGCAGCAGGAAGGACCGACCGTGACGGCCCGCCGAACGGTCGAGAGCGTCGAGGACGCCCGGAGCACCGGAAACCCCGGTCGCCCCGTGGACGCCGCGGATGCCAGGAGCAGCGCGGACGCCGCGAACCACGCGGACACCGCCGGCCACGCGGAGGCCACGGGCGCCGCGGACCACGCCGATGCCACGGGCCGCGCCGACGCCGCGCCGGCCCGGGTCGGCTACGGGACCCTGCTGCGCACCCCCGGGGCCTGGACGTTCCTGACCCCCGCGCTGCTCGCCCGGCTGCCCTACGCGATGCTCAGCATGGGGATCCTGCTGCTGGTCAAGGACACCCACGGCTCGTACGGCACCGCCAGCACGGTCGCGGCCGTCGCCGCCGTCGCCCAGGCGCTGATCGGCCCGCAGACCGGGCGGCTCGCGGACCGTTACGGCCAGGCCGCCGTGCTCGTCCCGACCGTCCTGGTGCACGCGGCCTCGGTCGGCGCACTGATCGCGCTCGCCCTCGGGCACGCGCCGGCCTGGAGCCTGTTCCTGGCCGCCGCCCCGGCCGGCGCGAGCGTCCCGCAGATCGGCGCGATGGTGCGCGCCCGCTGGATCTCCACCTTCACCGCCGAGGGCGCCTCCGCGTCCTCCGCCGCCAAGGTGAGCACCGCCTTCGCCTTCGAGTCCGTGACCGACGAGTTCACCTTCGTCGTCGGCCCGATCCTGGCCGCCGCCGTGGCCACCTCGGTCAACCCCTCGACCGGGCTGATCGCCGAGGCCGCGCTGACCCTGGTCGGCGGTCTGGCCTTCGCGGCCCAGCGGCGCACCGCGCCCGCCCGGGTGGTGCGCGAACCCGGTGTCCGGCAGGCCTCGGCCCTCGCCTCGCCCGGCGTCCGGCTGCTGGCCGGCACCTTCCTGGGCGTGGGCGCCGTCTTCGGCGGCATGCAGGTCTCGGTGAACGCCTTCGCCGACTCGGTCGGCCAGCAGGGCGCCGCCGGCACCGTCTACGGCATCTTCGCCGGCGGCTCGATGGTGGCCGGCGTGCTCTACGGCGTGATCGCCTGGCGGCGGTCGGTCCAGCAGCGGATGGTCATGAGCTACGGCCTGCTGGTGCTGGGCTGCTCGACCCTGTGGGCGATGCCCAACCTGGTCGCACTGTCGGTCGCCGGGCTGGTCTGCGGCCTGGCCATCGCCCCGACCCTGATCAGCGGCTACACCCTGGTCGAGACGCTGGTCGAGGACGGCGCCAAGACCGAGGCCTTCACCTGGCTGACCGGCGCCATCGGGCTGGGCCTGGCGACCGGCGCGACGGCGGCCGGGCGGCTGATCGACGCGCACGGCCCGACCGTCGGCTTCCTGGTACCGGTGGCCGGTGCCGGCCTCGGCCTGATCGCCCTGTTCTCGCTGCGGGGACTGCTGGTACCGGCCGGAACCCGCAGCACGGTGGTCGCCGGCTCGGTGGAACGGGGTGCCCCGGCCGGACTGGTGGGGGCCGTCAAGGGCTGACCCCGGAGCCGGAACCGACTCATCTCACATTCGAGTCGCTGGACTGATCCTTCGGAATGCCGCATCATTGAGGATCGTTAGCACTCATCAGGCGAGAGTGCCAGGAGGAAGACAAGTGCCCACGTACCAGTACCAGTGCACCGAGTGCGGCAACGGCCTGGAGGCGGTGCAGAAGTTCACCGACGAAGCGCTGACCACGTGCCCCGACTGCCAGGGACGGCTCCGCAAGGTCTTCTCGGCGGTGGGTGTCGTCTTCAAGGGCTCCGGTTTCTACCGGACCGACAGCCGCTCCTCCTCCAGCAGCTCGGTGGGTTCCGGCTCGTCGTCGACCTCTTCGTCGACCTCTTCGTCGACGTCGCCCGCGAGCTCCTCCTCGGGCTCGTCCTCGTCGGGCTCCTCGGGTTCGTCGGGGTCCTCGGCCCCCGCCGCCAGCCCCGCCCCGGCGGCCGGCTGACTTCCGGCCGGGCCGCGGCACCAGCTTCTCGGACGGCCCGCCGTTCCCGTTCTCCACGGGTGCGGCGGGCCTTTCGCGCGTTCGGCGGCAGGTGCCGGGGCGGGGCGCGGAAGGCGGGTCCCGGAAGGCTGGTCCCGGAAGGCTGGTCCCGGAAGACGGGGCGGAGAGCACGGATCCCGAAGGACGGGTTGCGGAGGACGGGTTCTGTCAGCGCGGGGCGGGCCGGTTCACCCCTGCGAGTGGGTCCCGTTGTCCACAGGCCCGGGTTGTCCACAGGTTCTGGAAACGGAGTTCCGGCGGTCGCGCGGGGCGGCCCAGAGTGGGCACCGCAAACCCCGAGCCCGACCGTGGAGGTGCCCGTGACCACCGCTTCGTCCGCCCTGCCGCCCCGTCCGCTGCCAATCCCCCCGCTGCCCGCGCCGACCGTTCCACCCCGGCAGCCGGTGCCCTCGTTCCCGCCGATCGGAGGCCGGTCCGGGCCGCGCGGCCGACTCCGACAGCTGCTGGGGTACGGCCCCCGGGTGCCGGCCGCACTGCTGCTCGCGGTGGTGACCGCACTCGCCCTCGGACCGGCCCGGGCGGACTCGCGGCCGCCGGAATCGGCACCGCCGGTCGGCCGAACGGGTTGTCCTGCGGAGGGGGGAGAAAATCACCCGTGACCGGCGGACGACTTCGTCGTTCACGCGGCATGAAGGGCTTCAAGGAATTCCTGCTGCGCGGAAACGTCGTCGAACTGGCCGTCGCCGTGGTCATCGGTGCGGCCTTCACCAGCATCGTCAACGCCTTCGTCAAGGGCGTGATCAATCCGATCGTCGGCGCGTTCGGGGCCCAGGACCTCGCGTCCTACAGCTCCTGCCTCAAAGGGCCCTGTGAGGTGAGCGCCACCGGCGAGGTCACGTCCGGAATCCCGATCCTCTGGGGCAGCGTGCTCAGCGCGGCCCTGCAGTTCCTGATCACCGCCGCCGTCGTCTACTTCTGCCTCATCCTGCCGATGACCAGGTTCACCGCCCGGCGCAAGACCCTGGCCGAGGTCCAGGCCGAGGCCGAGGCCAAGGAGGTCCTGCTGCTCACCGAGATCCGCGACGCCCTGGTCACCCGGGCCGCCTGAAGACCGGGCTGCCCGACCCCCGAGCCGTCCGACCCCGCGACACCCGACCCTGCGGCACCCGACCGGGCCCGGGCCCGGTCCGGCGGTCCCGTCCCTCCGGATCAGTCCCCGTGGTGCGGCGGGCGCTGGCTCAGGTACCAGTCCAGCCCCCGTCCACCGCTCTCCCCGGCCCCGGGGCGGTCGCCCCACCCGGTGTCGGTGTCGTCCCGGGACTGCCGGTCCAGCGGGTCGCCGAAGATCAGCCGGGCCTTCGCCGCCGCGTCCGCGCCCGGCCGGGCCTTCGGGGCGGCCTGCGCCGACCCGTCCCCCGTGCCGGGCTCCGACTCCTGGCCCGGCCGGTCGTCCGTCGTGTCCTTCGCCATCGTCTTCTCCACCGCTCTCGTACCCCGCCGCCGCCGTCCGCCCCCGCCCACCAAGCCTAGAAGGCCCTGACGCGGCCCCGGGACGACGGTGGGCCCGGTGCGGACCGCTCCGCACCGGGCCCACCGGGCCGTACCCGTCCGCACCCGCTCCACCCGGCGCCCCGCGCGCCGTGCTCCCGCACGCCGTGTCCGCGACGCCCGTGGACCGCTGCTACGCGGCCTCGAAGCCCGCGTGGTCGGCGATCTTCTTCAGCTCCGCCAGCGCGTGCTTCTCGATCTGGCGGATCCGCTCACGGGTCAGCCCGTGCTGCTTGCCCACCTCGGTGAGGGTGCGCTCGCGGCCGTCCTCCATGCCGTAACGGGAGCGGATGATCGACGCCGTCCGGTCGTCCAGCCGCCCGATCAGGCCGTCCAGCTCCTCGCGGCGGAGCATGACCATCACGGCGTCCTCGGGGGACGTGGCCCCGGTGTCCTCGACCAGGTCGCCGAACTGGGTCTCGCCCTCGTCGTCGACCGACATGTTCAGACTGACCGGGTCGCGCGCCCAGTCCAGCACGTCCTTGATCCGGGTCTCGGTGGTGTCCAGCTCGGCCGCGATCTCGGCCGGCTCGGGCTCACGGCCCAGCTCCTTCGACTTCTCCCGCTGCACCCGCCGGATCCGGCCCAGCTCCTCGACCAGGTGGACGGGCAGCCGGATGGTGCGCGACTGGTCGGCGATCGACCGGGTGATGGCCTGGCGGATCCACCACGTCGCGTAGGTGGAGAACTTGAAGCCCTTGGCGTAGTCGAACTTCTCCACGGCGCGGACCAGACCCGCGTTGCCCTCCTGGATGAGGTCCAGCAGGGGCAGACCACTGCGCGGGTAGCGGCGGGCCACGGCGACCACGAGGCGGAGGTTCGATCGGATGAAGACGTCCTTGGCACGCTCGGCGTCCTCGGCTATCGCCTCGAGCTCCTCGCGTCGCACCCCCTCGGGGAGCGCTCCCTCCTCCAGCAGGTGCTGCGCGTAGACACCGGCCTCGATCCGCAGCGAGAGCTCGACCTCCTCGGCGGCATCGAGCAGGGGTGTCCTGGCGATCTCGTCGAGATACATGCCGACCAGGTCACGGTCGGCCTCGAAGTTGGTCGGGCGGGCCGCGCGAGTCCGGTCGGCCCTGTCGCGAACGACGGCACGGGTGGCCATGCTTGTGCTCCCTTTGCTGGTGTTGCCGAGGTCTGGCTGCCTGCCCCCAGGAGGGCGCGACATGCGGGCCCGGAGGGCCTTGCACGTAACGATCCAACGAACAGATTCCGGACAACATTCCCAAGTCGCTCAGATTCTTCCAGGGATGCAGTATCCTGCGAGATTTTTCCCCGATTCCGAGCGGAGGGTGACCGTGCGGGCACCACGGGTGCCGTTTCGGGACCGTTCCGGCGCACCCCGCGCACGGCCCCCGTCAGGCACAACCCCGCCGGCGCCGGGCGCGTTCCCGCGCGGACCCGCGCTCCCGCACCGGCGCACGCAGGTTCTCCGCACAAAAGATGCCAAATCGCTATCACCGCAGCGCGCGCTCGGCACAGGCGGCTGGGAAGGTGACAGCCATGCACCTGACCAACAGCTCGCCCATCATCACCGCGCGTGATCGCCACCTGCTCCGGCACGCGGCACTCGCGGTCTGTTGCGCCGGACTGTTCGCCGCCCTCGCGGCCCTGGTGCAGACCGGCTGGGGCCCGCTCTCCCGGTTCGACCACGAGCTCACCGGCGACCTGCACAGCTACGCGGCCGATCACACCGTGTGGACCGCCTCGGTGCAGATGTTCTCCGACATCGGTGGGACGATCACCATGCGCAGCGTCCTCGGCGCCGTCGCGCTCTGGCTCTGGCTGATCGGCGCCCGGACCCTGGCCGGCTGGGTCGCGGCCCAGACCCTGATCGGCTGGGGCGGCCAGTGGGTGCTGAAGCTCTCCTTCGGCCGCCAGCGCCCGGCCTTCTCCGACCCGGTCGCGCACGCCTCCGGTCCCGCGTTCCCCTCCGGACACGCGATGGCCTCCGCGATCACCTGTGCGGTACTGGTCGGCCTGCTCTGGCCCCGGGCCCGCCGCGCCGGCCGGACCACCGCCTGCACCACCGCCGCGCTGACCGTTCTCGCGATAGGTGCCTCCCGGGTCTTCCTCGGTCTGCACTGGACCACCGATGTCCTGGCCGGCTGGCTCGCCGCCGGAATCGTCCTCGGCGCCGTCACCGTCATCGTGGAACTCGCCCGCCCGGGCGCCCTCGCCCGCGACTTCCGCCGGGTGGACTGGCGCACCCGCCCCCGCGTCCAGCGGGTCCTCGTCTCCTCCGCCCGACCGCCCCGCGACACCGGCCCCGCGGACGACCCCGCCGACGACCTCCCGGACGCACCCTCGGTCGACGCCCCGGTCCGCGCCTCCGACACCCCCGGCACCGCCGCCGGGCCGGCCACCGACCCCGTCCCCGACCGTCCCGACGGCCTCCTGCGCTGAGGGCCGCCGCACCCCCGAACGACCGCGCCGACGATCACCCCGGCCGGCCTCGGCCCACCGCAACGCGCGGCGCCGTACAGCTTCCCGCCGTAGGACCAGGCGCCGAAGAGCCGTACGGGGTTCCCGTCCGGTCGTGTTCCCGGACTCGGTCGTGGATGCCCTCCGGCACCACCTGGAGCACTTCGCGGGGGCAGAGTCGGACAGCCGCATGTTCATCGGGCCGCGCCGCGACCGGCTGCGCCGCAGCGACTTCCGGGACGCCCGGACCGCCGCGAAGGTCCGCACGGGCATCCCGATGGAGGTGCGCTTCCACGATCTCCGCCGCACCGGGCCGCACGGGGTGACCGACAGGACTGAACGGCGAAGGCCCAGGGCGGCGGGATTCACCCGCCGGCCTGGGCCTTTGCTGCGTTCGTACTGTGCCCCAGGCAGGATTCGAACCTGCGACACCGGCTTTAGGAGAGCCGTGCTCTATCCCCTGAGCTACTGAGGCGGGGAAGACCGCTGACAGCCTAGCGGATCGGTGGAGAGGGTTGGGCGGGGACGGGCCCGGGGTGGGCGGGCCGACGGTGGGTCAGCGCGGCCGGGGGCGGCCCGACCTGCGGAAGGAACGCCGGTTAGCCTGGGAGGACGGGACTCGACGGCCCCTCGGCCCCGGGCCCGAGGGGCCGGTGGACAGAGGCGGGGGCGGCAGATGACGGCGGGCGAGCGGTGGTACGGGAGATCCGTCCGCCGGGCGGCACGGGTGGCCGGGCCGGCGACCTGGCTGGCCCCGGCGCTGGTGATGCTGGCGGTCGGCGGCTACCGGCTGGGGACCCCGACCCTGTGGCGGGACGAGGTGGCGACCTGGACCTCCGCCGTCCGCCCGCTCGGTGAACTGCTGCGGATGCTGCAGCACGTCGACGCCAGCAACGGCGCCTACTACATCCTGCTGCACGGCTGGATCGCACTGTTCGGCGACTCGGTGACGATGCTGCGGCTGCCGTCGGTGCTGGCCATGGCGGGCGCGGCCGCGTTCACCGCGCTGACCGCCGCACGGCTGTTCGGCGGCCGGGTCGCGGGCACCTGTGCCGGGCTCCTCTTCGCGACCGTGCCACTGGTCTCCCGGTACGCGCAGGAGGCCCGCTCCTACGCGCTGGTGACCTGCGCCGTCGCGGCCGCGACCTGGTTCCTGCTGCGCGCCCTGGACCGGTCGACGCCGTGGCGGTGGATCGCGTACGGCCTGGCGATGGCGGTGGCCGGCGCCGCGCACCTGGTCTCGCTGAGTGCCCTGGTCGGGCAGGCGGCCCTGGTCGCGCCGCACCTGTGGGCGGCCCGGGGTCCGGACCTGCGGCGGCTGCTCGTCGGCCTGGCGGCGGTGCTGACCGCCGTGGTGGTGGCGGTGCTGCCGGTCGCGCTCCTCGGCCGTCAGCAGTCGGAGCGGCAGCTGGGCTGGCTCGCCCGGCCGAGCGTGGACCAGCTGTGGCACTTCGGCGAGCCGCTGTTCGGCTCGGCCCGGGTGTTCGACGTCTTCCTGGTGCTGGCGGTGCTGGCCCTGGTGCTGCCCGGGCGGCGCGGTCCGGCGCTGCGGCTGCTGCTGCTCGCGGTGCTGCCGGTGCTGGCGGTCTGGGTGCTCTCGCGCGGCACCACCTCGTACTTCCTCGACCGGTACCTGCTGTTCACGGTCCCCGCCTGGGCCGCGCTGGCCGGCTGCGGGGTCGGCGCCGTGTACGCGGCCGTGACGGCGGCGGCCAAGCCCGGCCGGACCAATCCGGAGCTGCGGGCGGCGGGGCTGGTGCTCGCGGTCGGTGTGGTGGCGGTGACCGGGGCCACGGCGCTGCCCCGGCAGTCGCTGGTGCGCTACCCGGGATCGCACGCGCAGTCCAAGGAGCCGTACCAGGCGGTGGCCCGGCTGATCACCGCCGGCTACCGGCCCGGGGACGGGCTGGCCGTGCCGATCGGCGGCCAGGCCTGGTCGATGGTCGGCCCCGGTGTCTCCTACTACCTGCCGGACGCGATACGGCCGTACCCCCTGTTCGTGGCGAGCGGAGCCGTCCCGGCCGGGGACCTCTTCCCGATACCGTGCCCGAAGCCCGCGGACTGCACCGGGTCCGGGACCCGGACCTGGCTGGTCGTGCTGGGCGACACCGCCGATCCGCTCGCCGAGGTGCCCGCCGGCGAGGCGGCCGCCCTGCGGAGCCGGTTCGGCCCGCCGCAGCAGGTGACGCCGCTGGGCGGGATGACGCTCGCGCTGCTGGACGGCGCCGGCGCCGGCCGCTGACCCCCGCCCGGGCCGGCGGGCCCGCGGGACGGGAGGCAGCCCGGATGCGGCGCGCCGGGGCTCGGGCGACCATGGATCACGGCGACCAGGTCGGGAGGACCGTCCGTGAGCGAGCAGCCGAGCGAGCAGCCTCCCGAACGGCGGACCCCTCCGCCGGAAGGTCCGGCACCCCGGCGGACGGACCGGTGGAAGCAGCGGTCGACCGCCCTGGCCGGTTCGGCGCGCGAGCTGCCCCAACAGGTCCCGCTGGTGGGCCGCGCCCTGCGCCAGCTGCTCCGGGTGAACCTGCTGGACTGCGCGACCCGGCTGGCCGCCCAGGCCTTCCTGAGCGCCCTGCCCGCACTGTTCGTGGTCGCGGTGTTCACCCCCGCGGCCGTCCGGGACGGGCTGGTGCGCTCGCTGCGCAAGGAGCTGGGGCTCCAGGGCGCGGCCGCGCAGTCCGTCCAGCAGCTGCTCGGGACGGCCCACCACGAGGACACCGGCTTCGGGGTGATCGGCGCGCTGGTGACCCTGCTCTCGGCGACGGCCCTCAGCCGGGCGATGCAGCGGGTCTGCGAGCGCTGCTGGGAGCTGCCCAAGTCGGGCACCAGGGTGGCGGCCTGGCGCTGGCTGGTCTGGCTGCTGGTCTGGCTGGTCTACCTGGTGTTCCAGACCCCGGTCCGGGAGGGCTTCGGCCTGGGCGCCTGGCTCGGCGTCCCGCTGATCTTCCTGGCGTCGACGGTGCTCTGGTGGTGGACCCAGCACCTGCTGCTGGGCGCCCGGGTGCGCTGGCTGCCGCTGTTGCCGGGGGCGCTGCTCTGCGGGGTGGCCGTGGTCGTGATCGGGGTGGCCTCGCGGATCTACCTGCCGAGCGCGATGAGTCGCAGCATCGGCCAGTTCGGCCCCTACGGTGTGGTGTTCACCTCGTTGTCCTGGCTGATCGTGGGCTTCACCGGGGTGACCCTGGCGATCGCGCTGGGCCGGGTGGTCGCCGAGGAGGAACCGATCGCCGAGCTGCTGGGCTCGCGCACCGAACCGGGCCGGTGGGGCGGTCCGCGCTCCTGAACGCGGACCGCCCCGACCGAGGCCCCGGGCGGTGTGCCGGTGCCGACGAGCCTCGGCGGTGTGGCCGTACCGACGCGCCCGGGCGGCGGCCCGGGCGGTGTGCCCGGGCCGCGGCGGACCTCAGAGCGCCCGGGTCAGCCGGTCCAGGATGGACGGCGGGGCGAGGTCGGACTTCAGCACGACCGGCACCTCGACCTTGTTGGCGCCCTCACCGGACCGCAGCACACCGACCTGGGTCCCGGCCGTCACCCGGTGCCCGACCTTCACCGGGTCCAGCACCAGGGTGCCGGTGATGCCGGGGAAGCCGGCCACCGAGAGGTCCTGCGCGGCGACGACCGGGACCGAACCGCCGAGGCCGTCGTCGATCCGGCCGACCACGTCGCCCTGCTTGGCCAGGGTCTGAGCGGTGAGCCCGTTCTGCGCCGCCTGGATCTGCTTGGCGCTGACGCTCTGCACCACCTTGAGGATGCTGGGCTCGGCGGCGGTCGCCGGCTGCCCCAGGGTGACGCCCAGGATCAGCCGCCGCACACCGGCGACGTCCTTGAACGCGGCCCACATCAGGCAGCCGCCGGCCGGGGTGCTGGAGCCGGTCTTGACGCCGATGATGCCGTTCTTGGGCGAGATCAGCGTGTTGGTGTTGGAGATCTTCTGGTTGTTGAAGGTGGTGTCCGGGGTCGACACGATCTGCCGGAAGATCTCGTCCTGCATCACCTGCTCGGCCAGCTTCAGCTGGTCCTTGGCCGTGCTCCTGGTCTCGGCGTTGAAGCCGGCCGGGTCGGTGTAGGTGGTGTTGGTCATGCCGAACGCGGCGGCGGTGTCGTTCATCTTCTTGACGAACGCCTCCTCCGATCCGGCGTCCCAGCGCGCCAGCAGCCGGGCCACGTTGTTGGCGGAGGGCAGCATCAGCAGTTCCAGCGCCTGGTACTGGCTGAGCTGCTGCCCCTCGGTGAGGGTGACCCGGGACTCGTCGACGTTGCCGGACTCTTGGGCGGCCTGCTTGTCGACGGTGATCTTCGGACCGCCCTCGCCCTTCTTCAGCGGGTGCGCCTGAAGGATGAGGTAGGCGTTCATCACCTTGGTGACACTGGCGATCGAGGCCGGGGTCTCCGGGCCCGAGCTGCCCAGGCTGCCGACCCCGACCACCCCGGCGGCCGACTGGCCCTTGGCGGGCCAGGCCAGGTCGAGCGGGTCACCGGGGAAACCGAAGCCGCCGGCCGCGGTCATCCGCACCTTGGCGTCCGGCAGCGGGCGGAGCAGCTGGGCGGTGACCATCGCGCCGAGGACGACGGCGAGGAAGGCCGTCCAGATGGTGATCCGCTTGAGCGCGCGACGCAGCGGGGAGACCGGCCGGCCGTTGAGCGTGGCCAGCACGTCCATCGCCTCGGAGGTGGACTCCGGGAACGGCAGCGGCGCGGGTTCGGGCAGGGGCAGCGGTTCGGGCGCGGGCGGCGGCGCGGGGGCCGGGGCGGGGCGCGGCTCCGGGGCCGGCCCGGGTTCGGGGGCGGGGACCGGCTCGGGCTCCGGAACGGGCTCGGGGGCGGGTGGCTTCGGGACGGTGCCGGCGGCCGTGGGGAGGCGCAGCATCCGGGTCCGTTCGGCGTCCTCCCGCTTCTCGAACTTCTCGGCCCGCGCGGCCGCGGCGGCCGGTTCGGCCGGTTCCGCCGGTTCCGCCGGTTCCGCCGCCGCGGTCACCGGGGACGCGGAGGCGGACGCCGGCTGCCCGTCGGTGTCCGTGTCGTTCCCGGCGGGCTCGGCTTCGGCCTCTGCCTCTGCCTTGGCCTTGGGCTCTGTGCGACCGGTGGGCCCGGCCGCCGCCGGCGACGGCGACGGCGTCCGAATGGCGAGACGGGGGTCGGTTCCGGTCGGGCGCCCCGGTGCGTCGGCCGCGGCGCCGCCGACCTCCTCCTCCCGCCCGGCCGAACCGATCGCGGTGGCCCCGGACGGCCTGCGCGACTCCTCGGTCAGGCGAAGTGCGGTGGTGGCGTCGTCGGACGGCATCCTCAGCGCCGTGGTCGCGTCGTCGGACGGCATCCGCAACGCCGTGGTGGCATCGTCGGACGGCATCCGCAACGCCGTGGTCGCCTGGTCCACGGGCATCCGCAGCGCGGTCGTCCGGGTGTCCGAATCCCGGACGCGCAGCTGCACCGTGGCGGGCTTGGCCGGCCGGCCCGGTCCGCCGTCGGCGGGATCCGGGGCGCCGTCCGGTTCGTTCGACTCGTCCGATTCATCGGACGAGTGACCGGGCGAGCGACCGGACGAGTCCCCCGACCGGGCATCGCCCGAGTCACCGGACGGAGCATCGCCCGACGGAGCGTCGCCGGCCTCCGCAGGCTCGGCGACGGTGCCCGGCTCCGGCTCGGCCGCCCGGCCCGTCACTCCGTCCGTCACGCCGTCCGCCGCCCCGTCCACCGCCGGCGCGGCCGCCTTCTCGGCCGTGGCGGAGTCGGCCGGTTCGCCGTCCCGCTCCCGCGCCCGATCGCCGTCCCGCAGCACCCTGTCGGGGGACTCGCCCACGTAACCCAGCCTCCTCAACGCCCGGCGGGGCACCGGCCGACCCGATTTCGGGAAGCCGGTACCCCGCCCCGTGTACCTGTACAGTCTCCGCCACCGGCGACCGATCCGGTCGCCCACACCCCGCCCGACCGGCGGTTATTGGCGCGGCGCGGCCGCGCCGCGGCCTGTTCAACGGTCAGACGCCGGGCCCGCCACGGGCGGTTCCCCCGCTCGATCGCAAGGTCACGATTCGGAGGCGTACTCGACAAGCCCGTGTGAGAGGCGTCACGCTGTTTCCCATCCACGCGGGGAGGCTTGGATGGGCAAGAGCCGCAGAACTGTTCCCGAGGAACTCTTGCTGCTCGCTTTGGACCCGACCACGGGCACCACTGCGCAGCCGCAGACCCTCGACCTCGGACTCGCCGGGGCACAGCTCGTCGAGCTGTCCCTGGCCGGACGGATCGTTCCTGAGGGTGACCGGATCGCCGTGGTGCTCCCACGGCCGACCGGTGACCCGACACTCGACCACGCACTCGAGCTGCTGCGACGACGCGGCAGCCCGGTCCGCGCCACGCACTGGATCGGCGGGCCCCGGCTGGGGCTGCGGCAGACCTACCTGGCACACCTGGAGCGCTGCGGCATGGTGACCGCCGTGCCCGGTCAGGTGTGCGGGGTGCTGCCCACGATCCGCTACCAGGCGTCGGACGACTGCACCAACGCCGCGATCAAGCAGCGACTGGACACTGCGATCCGCACCGGCGTGCCGCCGGACCCGCGGACGGCCGCGCTCGCCGCCCTGGCGCACTCGGTCGGTCTGGGCAAGCACCTGTACCCGGGCAACGAGGGCCGGTCCTCGCGGTCCAGGTTGCGCGATCTGATCCGCTACGACCCGCTGGGCGGGATGGTCGCGCACGCCGTGATGGACGTGCAGAACGGTCTGCCGAGCCAGCAGAACCGTTCCGCCCAGGCAACTGCGGCGCCGTCGGGCTCGGGAGGCCGGGCCGGTCAGCGCTCGGTGGCCGGGCGCGGCAGCGGCGGCGGCCGGGTCGCGGCGTCCCGCGTCGGCGTCCGCTGAGGCTCCCGCCGGGGCCGGACGCCCGACGGGGCCGGCGCCGGGAGCCGCACCGGGGCCCTCGCCAGGAGACGGGCCCGGACTCCGGTCCGGGCCCCCCGCTCGGCCCGCGGTCCCGCGGGCACCCGAACCGTCCGGTGCGCCGAGCGCGCACCAGCGCGAACAGCAGCGCACGCCGAACAGCTCACGCCCCGCAGGGGCGCCGAGCACCCGGCACCACCAGGCAGTGAGAAGGGGCGGTCGCCCGCGACGGAAGTCGCCGGGCGACCGCCCCTCCGCCGTCCCCCGAGTCGGTCCACCCCCCACCCGGACCCCCGGCCGCATACCGCCCCCGCACGTGCCACCAGCACCTGCGCGGCCCCGAGCCGCATCCGCACCACGTCCGCCACGCCGTCGCCCCGCCACCGGACCGGGCCGCGGCGCCTCTACCACCCGGAGGCGTCCGCTGTCTCGCCGAAGCGCTTTTCCGATGATCTGTTCTACTGCGCTCCGGGGATTTCCCGGCGCCGACCTGATCCGGGGTGACATGCTGCACAACGTCAGGGGGTTGATCCAGATTTCCACCGTGTTCCGAGGACTTCCGTTCCAACGATCACCAGAGGTCCGACCGGAGGTCGACGTGTCCGCGAACATCAATCCCACGGTGCGCCGTCGACGCCTCGGCTCGGAGCTGCGCAAGCTCCGGGACGCGGCGGGGATGACCGCGGAGGAGGTCGCCGGCCGGCTGATGGTCTCCCAGTCCAAGATCAGCCGCCTGGAGAACGGCCGCCGCAGCATCAGCCAGCGCGACGTCCGCGACCTGTGCGACGTCTACAGCGTCACCGACGAGGCGATGCGGGCCAGTCTGATGGAGATGGCCCGGGAGTCCCGCCAGCGCGGCTGGTGGCACGACTTCAACGACATGCCCACCCCGTACAGCGTCTACATCGGACTGGAGGCCGAGGCCTCGTCGATCCGCGCGTACGAGTCCTCCTTCGTGCCCGGGCTGCTGCAGACCGAGCAGTACGCCCAGGCCGTGGTCGAGGGCACCCAGCCGGACACCGACGCGCTCTCCGTCCAGCGCCGGGTGCAGGTCCGGATGAAGCGCCAGGACCGGGTCAACGGCGAGAACCCGCTGGGCAGTCTGTGGACGGTGATAGACGAGGCGGTGCTGCGCCGGGAGGTCGGCAGCAAGGAGGTGATGGCCCACCAGCTGAAGCACATGCTGGAGCTGAGCCAGCGCCCCAACATCACGATCCAGGTCATACCGTTCTCGCACGGTGCCCACCCCGGAATGACCGGGACATTCTCCCTGCTGGAGTTCCCGGAGTCAGCCGATTCGACGGTTGTCTACTTCGAAGGGGTGACGAGCGATCTCTACCTGGAGAAGGAGGCCGACGTGCGCCGCTATACCAGTCTCTACGACCACCTGCGGGCGGCCGCGCTCGGGGTGGCGGAGACCCGCTCACTGATAGCCGACATTGAAGAGGGATACCACCGATGAGCACCACCTTCGAGAACAGGACGAGCTGGCGCAAGAGCAGTCACAGCGGCGGCAACGGCGCGTGCGTGGAGATCAGCGTGCCGGCCGCCGACCGGGTGGCCGTCCGTGACTCCAAGGACCCGGAGGGACCGCAGCTGAGTTTCTCCCCCGAGGCCTGGAACGCGTTCGCCGCCGCCGCGGGTGCCGGAGCGTTCGACAGCCTCTGACCGACCTCGTGCCGGTTCCCGGCCCAGGTGCCCGTAGCGGTGTCCGTCGCCCTCCCCCGGGGCGGCGGCCACCGCTACGGGCATCTCGGCGTCCCGGGGCATGCCCCCGACAAGCAGTCCCGGGCCAGACGGCGAAGGATCAGCCGAGCACCGGGTAGCGGGCCGCCCAGGCCGCGCCCTCCGCGGTGTCCCGGCTGTGCAGCTCGGGCCCGTGCATCAGCTCCAGCACGAAGTCGTCGGCCAGCTCCAGCAGCGCCCCGCGCCCCTCGAGCCCCGCCACCAGGCCGGGCGGCAGCGCGGTGTCACCGTGCAGCACCCCGAGCAGGTTGCCGCAGACCGCACCCGTGGAGTCGCTGTCCCCCGAGTGGTTCACCGCCAGCAGCAGCCCGGACCGGACGTCGTGCGCGACCAGCGCGCAGTACACCCCGATCGCCAGCGCCTCCTCGGCGACCCAGCCCTCCCCCAGCGCCTCGACCCGCTCGGCGGACGGCTCCCCCGCCCGCACCGCGTCCAGCGCGGCCCGCAGGGCCGCCGTGGTCTCCTCGTGCGCCGGCCGCTCCGACAGCAGCGCGAGCGCCAGGTGCACGCCCTCCTCCAGGGTGCCGCCCCGGGCCACGGTCTGGACGATCACCGCGAGCGCCCCGGCCGAGAGGTAACCGGTGGGGTGGCCGTGGGTCAGTACCGAGCACTCCACCGCCAGCTGGAACACCAGGCCCGGCTCCCAGGTGGTCAGCAGCCCGAACGGCGCCGCCCGCATCACCGTGCCGCAGCCCTTGGAGTGCGGGTTCTTCGGCGCCTCCAGGGTGCCCAGCCGCTCCGCGCCCGGACCGGAGAGGCCGGACAGGCAGGCCTGGCCCGGCGCCCGCTGCGCGTACAGCCACTCCTCCCGGCCGAGCCAGCCGAGGTCGTCCCGGCGCTCGTCGGGGCCCCAGTCCCGCTGGGTGACGGCCCAGCGCAGATAGGCGCGGTGGACGTCGGTGGGCGGGTGCCAGCTGCCGGTGTCCCGGCGGATGTGGGCGCGTATCAGCCCGTCGAGGGTGAACAGCACCATCTGGGTGTCGTCGGTGACCGCGCCCAGCCGCCCGTACGCGGGGACGTAACCCGTGACGCCGAGCGGGCCGTGCACGGCCCGGATCTTCTCCAGGGACTCGAACTCCACGCCCGCGCCGAGTGCGTCACCGATCGCGCCGCCGAGCAGGCATCCCCGCACCCGGCTGCGGAAGTCCTGCTGCTGGGCGCGGGACCACAGTGGCATCACGGCAAGCGCCTTTCGTCCGGGAGCGGGAGGGACGCGCGACGCACGGCCGGTCGCGCGCCCTCGCACTGTATTCGAATGCCCGAACAGCCCGGCAGGGTTCCCGCTCCACCGGATCACCACCGGATGTTCCGCCGACCGCCGGACTCCCCGGGTTCCGCCCGGCCCCGGTCGGCCACCGGAGGCCGGCCACCGGTGGCCGGAGCCCGGTGGCCGGAGCCCGGCGGCACGGTCGGCGGCTCAGTCGACCAGCGGCAGCAGGTCCGGCAGGTGTCCGTCCGAGGCCAGCGCGGCGGCCAGCCGCTCGGCCGGCACCTCCCCATAGGTCGTGGTCCGCTGACGGTGCGGCCGCCCGGCCGCCTCGGCGATCGCCTGGAGGTCGCGGACCGACTTGTAGCTGCCGTAGGCCGAACCGGCCATCCGCGAGATGGTCTCCTCCATCAGCGTGCCGCCGAGGTCGTTGGCGCCCGAGCGGAGCATCTCCGCCGCGCCCTCGGCGCCCAGCTTCACCCAGCTGGTCTGGATGTTGGGGATGTGCGGGTGGAGCAGCAGCCGGGCCATCGCGATCACCGCCCGGTTGTCCCGCGCGGTCGGTCCCGGCCGGGCGATCCCGGCCAGGTAGACCGGGGCGTTGGTGTGGATGAACGGCAGCGTCACGAACTCGGTGAAGCCCCCGGTGCGCTGCTGGATCTCCGCGAGCAGCCGCAGGTGGCCGACCCAGTGCGCGGGGGTGTCCACGTGCCCGTACATCATCGTGGAGGAGGAGCGGATGCCCAGCTCGTGCGCGGTGCTGACGACCTCGACCCAGGTCGCGGCGGGCAGCTTGCCCTTGGTGAGCACCCAGCGGACCTCGTCGTCCAGGATCTCGGCCGCCGTGCCCGGGATGGTGTCCAGACCGGACTCCTTGGCCCGCTGCAGCCAGTCCCGGATCGACAGACCGGTCCGGGTCGCGCCGTTGACCACCTCCATCGGCGAGAAGGCGTGCACATGGATCCCCGGGACCCGCTCCTTCACCGCCCGGGCGATGTCGAAGTAGGCGGTGCCGGGCAGATCCGGGTGGATGCCGCCCTGCATGCAGACCTCGGTGGCCCCGACCTCCCAGGCCTGCGCGGCCCGGTCGGCGACCTGGTCCAGCGAGAGGCTGTAGGCGTCGGCGTCGGTGCGGCGCTGGGCGAAGGCGCAGAACCGGCAGCCGGTGTAGCAGACGTTGGTGAAGTTGATGTTCCGGGTGACGCAGTAGGTGACCTCGTCGCCGACCGCGTCCCGGCGGACCGCGTCGGCGATCCGGCACAGCGCGTCCAGGGCCGGGCCGTCCGCCTGGAACAGCGCCAGCGCCTGCTCGTCGGTGAGCCGGGTCGGGTCGTCGGCCGCCACCGCGAGGGCGGCCCTGACCTCGCCGTCCGGCCGCTCCGGGGCCCCGGTCCGGCCGGGGGCGGCCGAGGCGGCCTGCTCCCGCAGCACCTCCCAGTCGCCGTAGACGTCCTCGAAGTCGGCCCGCCGGTCACCGGTCCGGCCCTCGGTGTCGATGGTGCTGTGCAGATCGGTGCGGCCGTAGGACTCCGGCAGGTCCTCCGGCTCCTGCCAGGGACGTCCGGTGACCACCGCGTCCGGGCGGGCCAGCCCGGTCTCCGGGTCGGCCAGTGCCCGGACGTGCGGCAGCACCCGCGGGTCCAGCCAGGGCTCGCCGTGCCGCACGTACTCGGGGTAGACGGCGAGCCGCTCGCGCAGCTCGAAGCCGGCCGCCGCCGAACGCTCGGCCAGCTTGTCGATCTGCGGCCAGGGGCGCTCCGGGTTGACGTGGTCGGGGGTCAGCGGGGAGACGCCGCCCCAGTCGTCGACACCGGCCCCGATCAGTCGCTCGTACTCGCCGTCCACCAGGTTCGGCGGGGCCTGCAGACAGGCGGAGGGGCCCATGATGTGCCGGGCCACCGCGACGGTGGCGACCAGCTCGTCCAGCTCGGCGTCCGGCATGCCGCGCATCGCGGTGTCCGGCTTGGCGCGGAAGTTCTGCAGGATCAGTTCCTGGATGCCGTGGTAGGCCCGGGAGACCCGGCGCAGCGCGAACAGCGACTCGGCGCGCTCCTCGTACGTCTCGCCGATGCCGATCAGCAGGCCGCTGGTGAACGGCACCGAGCTGCGGCCGGCGTCCTCCAGCACCCGGAGCCGGACGGCCGGCTCCTTGTCGGGCGAGCCGTGGTGCGGGCCGCCGGGCTCGCTCCAGAGCCGGGTGGCGGTGGTCTCCAGCATCATCCCCATCGAGGCGGAGACCGGCTTGAGCCGCTGGAAGTCGGTCCAGCTCAGCACTCCGGGGTTGAGGTGCGGGAGCAGCCCGGTCTCCTCCAGGATCCGGATCGACATGGCGCGGACGTAGGCGATCGTGTCGTCGTAGCCGTGCGCGTCCAGCCACTCGCGGGCCTCGGGCCAGCGGTCCTCGGGCTTGTCGCCGAGGGTGATGAGCGCTTCCTTGCAGCCGAGCGCGGCGCCCCTGCGGGCGACGTCCAGCACCTCGTCCGGGGACATGTACATCCCGTGGCCGGCCCGGCGGAGCTTCCCGGGGACGGTCACGAAGGTGCAGTAGTGGCACTTGTCCCGGCAGAGCCGGGTGAGCGGGATGAACACACTCTTGGAGTAGGTGATGACGCCGGGGCGGCCGGCCGCTTCGAGGCCGGCGTCGCGGACCCGGGCGGCGGAGGCGCAGAGGTCGCGCAGGTCCTCGCCCCTGGCCCGGAGCAGGACCGCCGCCTCGGTCGCGTCCAGCGCGACACCGTCCCGGGCGCGGCGCAGGGCGCGGCGCATCGCGTTGGCGGTCGGAGTGTTGGATGCGTCCATGCCGCGACCCTACGCCAGTTCACGTACGTTCCTCGTACGTTCGGAGGAGACGACCCTGAGGGGGCATCAGGGTCGGCTGCGTCGCGAGGTCGAGCCGGATCCAACCCTGCAGGGCGATGACGCGGGCGACGCGGGAACGTCTAATGGATACCCAGGGACAGTCGGTCACTGACGGAGGGGTTGGACGGATGACGGACGACAGGGCGACCGCGGGCGGCGGCCCGGCGGACGAGTGGCAGGACGGGGCTCCCTACCGGTCCCGCCGGCGCACGCTGGTACGCGTCGCGGTGCCGCTGGCGGTCACGGCCGCGATCGCCGCCGGGGTCGGGCTGGTACCGGCGCTGGCGGACACCTCGCCGCCGGAGCTGCCCGCGCTGACGGCGGAGCAGGTGGTGGCGAAGGTGCTCGGCTCCCAGGCGCAGACGCTGACCGGGACGGTGTCGCTCTCGGCGGACCTCGGTGTGCCGAGCCAGCTGCTGGGCGCCGCGGCCGGCGGCCTCGCCGGCGGCGCGCCGGGCGGCGGTTCCGGGGGCAGGTCCTCGGGCGCCGACCCGACGGCCAAGCTGACCGGGCTGCTCGGCGGCGAGCACCGGCTGCGGGTCGCGGTGGACGGGCCCGACCGGCAGCGGATCGGCCTGCTGGAGCAGCTGGCCGGCTACGAGATGATCCGCAACGGCGACCAGGTGTGGACCTGGGACAGCAGCAGCAACGAGGCCGTGCACCTGACCGGGGCCCGGCCCGACGCGAAGGCGGACGGCCACCCGGGCAAGGGCCCGCTGACCGGGGTGCCGACCACTCCGCAGGAGGCGGCCCAGCAGTTCCTGGGCGCGAACGCGGGCACCACCTCGGTCACCGTGGACGGCACCGTGAACGTGGCCGGGCAGAAGGCCTACCGGCTGAGCGTGAAGCCGACCGGCTCCGGTTCGACGATCGGCGAGGTCCGGATCGCGGTGGCCGCCGACAACGGCGTGCCGCTGTCGGTCGTGGTGAGGGGGACGGACGGCAGCACCGTGCTGGACGTCCACTTCACCGATGTCTCGTTCGCGGCACCGTCCGCGAAGACCTTCGAGTTCACCGTGCCCAAGGGCGCCAAGGTGACGGAGCGCAAGGCCGACTCCGCGCCGCGCGCCGAGGTGACCCCGGAGGAGGCCAAGGCCGCCGCCGAGGGTCTGAACGTGATCGGCGAGGGCTGGACGGCGGTCCTCTCCGCCGTGCTGCCCGCCGACGACGTGTTCGTCCCGGCCGAGGGCAAGGGTCCGCGCGGCAAGGGCGGGCATGGCCCGGGCGGCGGCGGCAAGCTGCAGAACCCGCTCGCGCTGGTCAAGTCGCTCGGCAAGCCGGTCGCCGGTGGCTCGCTGATCAGCACCAAGGTGCTGAACGTGCTCGTCACCGACGACGGCCGGGTGTTCGCCGGTGCGGTGACCCTGCCGGTGCTGCAGAGTGCGGCCGGGGTGAAGTAGTGGCCCGGGCTTCCGTAACGGGGGACGTTACGGAGCCGGCCGGGGGGGGGGGGGGCGGGGGGCGCCCCCCCCCCCCCCCCCCGCCCGGGCCCCCCCCCCCCCCCGCCCGGGCCGCCCCCCCCCCCGCGCCCCCCACCA
>NZ_JBIVGI010000029.1:0-13706 GCF_044748625.1 Kitasatospora sp. NPDC089913
GCCGAGGAGAGAGTCCATGCGGAGCATCGGCGACCGACGAGAAGCCGGCGAGGTGCGTGCCCCGGCGTCGCCCCGCAGGCGCGGGTTTGAAGACAACCCCTAGGGCGCGTCCTCGGGACCGCCCGCGGCCGCCCGGACGGGGGGCGGCCGCGGGCTCCGGCGGGACGGAGGGCGGCGGGACGGGGGAGTCCGGGCCCGTGGACCGAGGCCCGCCCGTCCGCTGCCCGACGGGGGATCAGCGCGGCAGGCGCAGCGCCAGGCCGTCGAGGATGACCTCCAGGCCGTAGTCGAACTTCTGGTCGCGCACGAGGGCGGGGTTCTCGACGGCGCCGGCCGCGGCCTGGGCGAAGGCGTCGGCGAGGAACTCGTGCCCGGCCACCGCCTCCTGGGCGGTGGGCATCAGGCCTGCGACGAACTCGGACTCGGTCCGGCCGCTCCGGGCCACGGTGGTGAGGAAGGCGGCCTCCGTGGTGCTCATCCCCAGGACGAAGGAGAGCACGGTGTCGATCGCCCGGGAGGGCTCCGGGAAGCCGGCGGCCGAGAACAGCGCGGCCATCCGCTCGGACACCCGCGCCAGGTTGGGGCCCAGGTAGACCAGGCCGGCCTGGCCGATGACGGAGCCCAGCCAGCAGTGGCGCAGGGTGGTGGCGCGGAAGGCCCCGCAGGTCGTGATGACGTCGGCGCGCCAGTCGGCGGTGCCGGGGTCGGGGACGGGGATCTCGCCGAAGACCTCGTCCACCGCGAGCTCGATCAGCTCGTCCTTGGTCGCCACGTGCCGGTAGAGCGAGGTGGCGCCGGCGTTGAGCCGGGCCCCGAGCTTGCGCATGGAGAGCGCCTCGACCCCGTCGGCGTCGAGCATCGCGATCGCTTCGCGGACGATCGCCTCCCGGCTGAGCACGGGCTGTTCGGGCTCCCGCTGCCGCCGGGCCCACACGGACGGGATCGGGTTCGTCGCCTTGGCGGCCACCGGCTGGTCCTCCTCGGAATCGGTCACGGATTCAGTCACGGATTCGGTCACGGAAATCCCTGCGTACACCGTTCGCATCAAGCGTACAGGAATCAGGGTTGCGCACACTGTTCCAGCGTGCGTACAGTGTTCGCATCGACGGTACATCGTACGCATCGGGCGTACTTCGGAGGGGAAAAGACATGGAAGGCCGTAACCCACGGCGCTGGTGGATCCTGCTCGTGCTGTGCCTCAGCACGCTCGTCCTGGTGGTCGACAGCATGGCGCTCACCGTGGCGGTGCCGTCGATGACCGAGGACCTCAAGGCCACCGCGCAGGACACGCAGTGGATCCTCGACTCCTACATCCTGGTCTTCGCCGGCCTGCTGCTGACCTCGGGAAGCCTCGGTGACCGGTTCGGCCGCCGCAAGGTGATGATCGTCGGCCTGCTGCTCTTCGGCGCGGCCTCGCTGGCGGCGACGCTCTGCACCAACCCCGGTGAGGTCATCGCCAGCCGGGTGGCGATGGGCGTGGGCGGCGCGCTGATCATGCCCTCGACGCTGTCGATCCTCATCACCGTCTTCGACGAGGACGAGCGGGGCAAGGCCATGGCGGCCTGGGGCTCGGTCTCGATGCTCGGCCTGGTCGGCAGCCCGGTGCTGGGCGGCGTGCTGATCGACCACTTCTCCTGGCACTCGATCTTCTTCATCAACGTGCCGGTGGTGGTCGTGGCGATCACGGCCGCGCTGCTCCTGATGCCCGAGTCCAAGGGGCCCTGGCAGAAGCCGGACCCGCTGGGCGCGGTGCTCTCGGCGGTCGGCATGACGGCGCTGATCTGGTGGATCATCGAGATCCCGAAGCACGGCGCGTTCGGCGGTGCCTCGCTGGTCTCCCTGCTGGTCGCGGTCGGCGCCCTCGGCGGCTTCGTGGTCTGGGAGAACAAGGTCGCGGAGCCGATGGTCCCGCTGGCACTCTTCAAGAAGCGCAACTTCAGCGGCGGTTCGCTCTCGCTGACCCTGGTCCAGATCGGCAACGGCGGCCTGCTGCTGGTCCTCACCCAGTACCTGCAGTTCGTGCTGGACTACTCGCCGGTCAAGGCGGGCACGGCCTTCGTGCCGATGGCGGTCGCCGCGCTGATCGGCAACGGCGCCGGCGCCGGGCTGAGCGCGAAGACCGGTCACCGGCCGCTGGTCCTGGTCGGCATGGGCCTGATGGCCGGCTCGTTCGTCCTGCTCAGCACGGTCGACGCGGACACCGGCTTCACCGTTCCGGCGGTGGCCCTGGCCCTGCTCGGCCTGGGTGCCGGTCTCGCGATGCCGGCCGCGGTCGGCGCGCTGATGAGCGAGATCCCGGCCGAGAAGGCCGGTGTCGGCTCGGCGCTGAACGACACCATCCAGCAGGCGGGCACCGCGCTCGGCATCGCGATCCTCGGGTCCCTGCTGGCCAGCGGTTACGCCGACAGGATGCCGGCCGGCTCCTCCGAGCAGGCCAAGCAGTCGATCGTCGGCGCGCTGGCCGAGGCCGAGGGCGACCCCGCCGCGGTGCACGCCGCCCGGGAGGCGTTCACCTCGGCGATGTCGACCACGCTCATGGTCAGCGCGGCGGGTGTGCTGGCGGCGGCCCTGGTGGCGGCGCTGGTCCTGCGGAACCGGAAGCCGGGCGCCACCGCCGAGGCTCCGGGGGCTCCCGGAGCGACCAAGGAGGACGTGGCGGAGCTGGCGGTCTGACAGATACGCGGCACGCGAAAGGCCGGCACCCCGTCACGGGGGGCCGGCCTTCGGCGTATCTCGGCACGCCGGGAGCACTTCGGTGCACCGGGCGGCTCAGAGCACGATGTAGTCGGCCTTGTCGTTCCAGCTGCCGCCGTAGGGGTAGCTGAGACCGGTGAGGTTGTAGCAGTTGCCGTTCCACAGGTAGACCGACGGGTCGGGCTGCAGGGTGCGGTCGTCGTAGAGCGTGAGGTCCCCGCCGTTGCGGAACACGCAGGCGGAGCTGGCCCGGTCGCGGAACGACCAGTCGGAGAGGTACTTGGTGCCGGGCTCCGACCAGCGCAGCAGCAGACCGGAGAAGTTGATGTCCTCCCAGAGGCAGGCCCAGCCGGACGGGCAGTCCGCGGTGGACTGCGCCACCTGGCCGCCGGTGGCCGGGGCCGCGGCGCCGGCGGCCTTGGCCGCCTGGACGGACCGGGAGGCCGCCGGGTCGAGGGTGGTGAGCGCCTGGTCCGCCTCGGCGACACTGTCGTGGCAGTACACCGCACCGCCCTTCACCTCGGTGCAGACGCTGGCGCCCGCCCAGCCCTTGGCCAGGTCGATCTTCTTGCCGCGGTAGGTCGCGATCACCGGCGTGGACGGCGTTGCCTTCGCCGGGCCGGCGGACTGCGGGGCGTCGGCGGACGGGGCCGTCGGAACGGACGGCGCGGGCGTCGCCATGGCCGCCGGGGCCGCGAGCGCGAGCGCGCCGGCGACAGCGGTGACGACGGCGAGCGTGCGGAAGGAACGCACGGTCAGCTTCTCCCTTGGTGAGTCGTGGCAGGACAGTGCTGCCACGACCCAACGCCGGATCCGGCGTTCGCACAATAGTTCCGACGAGGACCGGACAATGGCTGACCGAATTCGGTCATTGGCTTGATTCTGCGGTCGCGACCGCGACCCCCTCTCCCGGAGCTCCCACGATGCCCTGCGCGACCAGCGCGACGGAGTTCACCTCGTCCCCGGCCCGGCCCCACGGGCCGTCCTTCACGAGCACCGCGCGCTTGCCCAGCAGCCGCATCGTCCGCTGGTCGAAGATCCACTCGAACCGGGTGCCGTCGTGCACCCGGGCGACGGCCACCCCGTGGCGGCCGACCGCGTCGACCGCGTCGTCGACCGTCGTCACCCCCGGGATCCGGCTCGCCGCCCGGTACAGCGCGGCGGAGACGGCGGGCGGCGCGACCGCGTTGCACAGCAGGTCGCCGATGGTGACGAAGGCCTCCTGGTCGGAACCGGTGGTCGAAGCGGATCCGGCGCCGTGGTTGTACCCGGCGTCGGCGTAGATGAGTTTGGACAGTGCCTCGGGCTCGCTCGGCAGGCCGGCCAGCATCCGGTAGCTGGGCGCGTTCAGGGAGACCGGGTCCGGCGCGGGAAGCTGCTGCTCACCGCCGTCCCGCCGCTGGAGGCCCGGGCGGGCGCCGTTCACCGCCGTCCACCGCTCGGTGTTGGTCGTGGTGGTGCTGCGCTGCATCGAGCCGTCGGCGGACTCCGCCAGCGCGGTGGTGCGGCCGACGGTCCTGATGTAGGTGTACTGGCTGTCCTGGGCCGAGGGCTGCGGCTGGGTGTAGGCGACCCTGGCGATCCGGTCGAGCAACTCCACGGAAGCGGCGGTGGCGGGCGGCGCCGGATCCTCGGAGGAGGAACCGGGGGCGAGGGTCATCGCCGTGATGGCCGCGGCGGTGGCGACGGCGGTGACCAGGACCAGGCCCCGCCACCGGGTGGTGAGGCCGGAGAACGGGCGCGGCCGGGCGAACTCGGTGAGCAGGAAGTCGCGCCGGTCGGCCAGTTGGGAGAGCGAGGGTTCCAAGTGGGGCGGCGGGGGGAGCAGCCGGGCCAGTTCACGGCGTTCGCAGTGCTCGTCCCACTCGGTGTGGTCGGTGCGTGGGTTGGTCATGGCCGCCTTTCCTGGTGGTGGCCCACGGACTGATGACTGATGGCGAGACCGGCGGGCGCCGACGGGGCGGAGGGGACCCGTGGAGCGGGGGGATCCTCGGCGTCGACGATCCGGCGGAGCTTGTCCCGGACCCGGGAGAGCCGGGAGCGGACGGTGCCGACGGGTATGCCCAGCGCCCGGGCGGCCTCCGCGTAACCGAGGCCCGACCAGACGACGAGCGTGAAGACCTCGCGCTCGGGACCGCCCAGTTGGTCCAGCGCGCGGACGGCGGCCGCGGCCGTGTTCGCGTCGGTGATCCGGCCGACCACCTCGTCGGCGAAGTCGGGGATCGGGTCGCGGCGGGGGAGACGGGACATCGCGTCCCGGTGCCGGCGCGCGGTGCGGGCGGTGTTGCGGAGCACGTTGGTGGCGATGGCCAGCAGCCAGGCCCGGGGGTGCAGCACCTCGTCGCGGAGCTTCCGGCGGAGCCGCCAGGCTTCGAGGAAGGTCAGCGAGACGACGTCGTCCGCGAGGTCGCGGTCCCCGGTGGATCTGTACGCGTGCGCGAAGACCGTGCGAGCGTGCTGATCGTAGAGCTCGGCGAACACTTGGCGCTCGCCGGCCTGCGTCTGCTTACTGGACAAGGAGGACTCCACGCAGATCTGGTGTCCGCAGGGCGGAGGGGGTTCCAGGGAATTTCGGGGAAATTGAGGAGACCGGTGCTCCGGGGAGGGTCAGGCGTCGAACTCGCCGTCGCGGATCGCGGTGAGGAGGTCGCGCCACTCGGGGAGGGTCAGCCGGGTCACCTCGGTGGGGCGGAGGCTGCTCCGGAGGTGGACGGCGTCGGCGGTGACGGCCACCTCGGGGCAGTTGCTGGAGTCGGCACAGCGGCTCGGCCGCTGCCACGTGAGTTCTTCCATGGGGTCCTCACTGGTCCTTCTGGATGCCGGAGATGAAATCACACGACGCAGATCCAGTGTCCGCAGGGTGGGGAGAGTTCCAGGGAAGTGGGGAAGGCCCGGCGCCCCGGGGCGGGGCGCCGGCCCGGCGGGAGCGGGTCAGGCGTCGAACTCGCCGTTGCGGATCCCGGCGACGAGGTCGCGCCACTCGGTGGAGGTCAATCGGGTTACCTCGGTGGGGCGGAGGCTGCTTCGGACACAGACGGCGTCGGTGGTGACAGCCACCGCCACCGTGAGGGCGACCGGCGCATACCCGAGTAGCCGGTCGGGTGTTCGCGAGCCCGCGCGCCCGGCCTGGCCGGCTGCCCGGTCGGCCAGGTCGGGCACACCTCATCGTCCCCAGCGCGCACCGCCCCCGTCCATCTGCCGATCGGCGGGAGCGGAGTCCTCCCCGGAGCGCAGGCCGGCCCGTTCACCCCGTGCTGTTGGCGTCCTTAGGCACGTCGAGAGCCCCGAAGTACGCCGCCCCTGCGGTCGTGCTCACGTTCCTTCCGATGTCCGATCAGCCCGGGAGGTGCGCCCTGACGTTCTCGACCGAGGCAGTGAAAGGCAGTGAGCACACCCTCTGGTCCGGCCTGAACCAGGAGCAGTGGACCCTGGTCCGGGGATGACACCCCCTCACGCCTCCGCGAGCACCTCGCGGATCACATGCCGCGCGTTCTCCGCCATCGCCGGGTTGGTCTCCCGGTAGTACGGCAGGGCGATGACCGCCAGGGACAGCGCCCGCCCCCGGCCGCGCCGCCAGGTGGCGTCGTCCACGTCGAGCGCCGCGCGGTAGACCGCCCGTGCCCCGGCCGGCAGCAGGTTCCAGGCCGGCATCAGGTCGCAGGAGGGATCGCCCGTGCCCGCGCAGCCGAAGTCGATCACCGCGCTCAGTCGCCCGGCGTCGTCCACCAGCAGGTTGCCCGGCATCAGATCGGAGTGCAGCCACACCGTCCGCCCGTCCCAGGCCGGGGCGGCCAGCGCGTCCTCCCAGAGGGCGGTCACGGCCGCGCAGTCGACGCCCTCCTCCGGCAGGGCCCGCAGTTCCTCGATCGCGGCCCGGGTCTCCTCGTCGAGCAGGTCGATCGGCCCGCCCCGGTAGGCGGGCGGGGCGTCCGGCAGGGTGAGCGCCCGCACCGCCGTCACGAACCCGGCGAGGTCCTCGGCCAGCCGGACCGGTTCGCGCAGCGCGCCCGGCCGGGGGTGGGCGCCCTCCTGCCAGCGGTAGACCGACCACGGCCACGGGTACCCCTCGGCGGGCCCGCCCGCGCCGAGCACCTCGGGGACGGCGACGGGCAGGAGCGGTGCCAGCCTCGGCAGCCACTCCTGCTCCATCACCAGGTCGGGCGCCCCCCAGTCCACCAGCGGCAGCCGGACCACCATCGCCTCGCCCAGCCGGTACATGGCGTTGACGGTGCCGCCGGAGGGGAAACGGGTGACCGGCAGCCCGGCCCAGTGCGGGAACCGGCCGGCGACCAGGCGCCGGACGAGGTCCTCGTCGATGGGGTGCTGGCCGGGGTGCAGGTCCACGGTGTCGCTGTTCATGGGGCACCATCCGACCGCCGTCCGGCCCGGCGGGGCAACTGCTTTTCGCTCGCCGGACCGCCCGACGGCCGGGTCTCAGCGGGTGGCGCCCCGCAGGGCCGACAGCGCCTCCGCCGCCGCGGCGGCCGCGCCCGCCGGTGCCGTCGGGCCGCACAGCGTCTTCACCGCGAGTCCGACGACCGCCGCGTCCAGCCCGGACTGGTCGGTGCCCTCGTAGGGGTTGTACGACAGCGCGACCTGCCGCTTCCCGTCCGCCGTGCCGAACAGCAGCGTCCCCCAGCCCGGCAGGCCCCCGTCGTGGCCCCACAGCGGGCCGCAGCCGAAGTCGGCCTGGGCCACGCCGAGCCCGTAGAAGCTGTGGCCCGAGCCGGTCGGCACCGTGGTGGTGAGCGCGGCCTGTTCGGCGGGCCGCAGCAGCTTGCCGCCGAACAGGGCGGCGTGGAAGCGGTCGAGGTCGGCGGTGGTGGAGATGCCGTTGCCGGCCGCGCCGCCGACGGTCGTGTTGAGCCTGGTGATGTCCGCCGGCCCCTCCGCCAGCTTGGCGTAGGCGCGGACGTGCGGGCCGCGCAGCCCGGTCTCCGAGCCGGGGAACACGGTGTCGTCCAGGTGCAGCGGCCGGACGATCCGCCGCTCCACCTCGCTCTGCCAGCTGTGGCCCGTGAGCTTGTCGATCAGCAGGCCGGCCAGGATGTAGTTGGTGTTCGAGTACTTCCAGCCCTGGCCGGGGGCGAAGTACGGCGCGTGCGCGACGCCGATCGCGACCAGTTGCTCGGGTCGGTAGTCCTGCCAGCGGCGGTTCCCGAGGGCGTAGTCGCGCAGGCTCGCCTCGTCCTGGAAGAAGAACTGCGGGTCCTCCAGGTAGTCGTACAGGCCGCTGGAGTGGTTGAGCAGCTGGCGGACGCTGATCGCGCCGCCGTTGGGGACGAGGCCCGGCAGGTGCTTCTCGACCGGGTCGTCCAGCCGCAGCCGGCCCTCCCCGACCAGCTGCAGCACGACCGTCGACACGAACGCCTTGGTGACGCTGCCGATCCGGAACCGTCCGTCCGCCCTGACCGGCTGCCCGGTGGCCAGGTCGGACGTGCCCACCGCGTCGCGCCAGACCCGTCGGCCGTTCTCCCGGACCTCGGCGAACGCGGCCGTCGAGGCGCCGTCCGCGACGAACGCCCGCAGTTCGGCCCGCGCGTCCACCCCGCCCCGGCGGGCATCGGCCCCGGCCGGGGCGGGTGCCGCCACCGCGGCCGGGGCGAGCGCACCGACGGCGGCGGCCGCCAGGGCGACGGCGGCCAACTTCCGGCCGATTCGACCGCGTCCACTCAACTTGCTTGTCGGGTAAGCGTTCTGACCGAACGTCATCATCAATCCCTCCGGCCCGGACCTCGGGCCCTCCGGCTCCAGGCTCGCAGTTGCCCCGGCCGGGCCGCGTCATCCTGCGGACCGGCCTCGGTCGTCCCCGTCCGTCCGACGGGGGTAGCGGACGCCCCGGTCGAACGGCGGGGGTCGGGGGTCGGGCGATCGGCATCGGCGGGGTTGACAGCCGGCCGCCCCGGTGCGTTTCAACGAAGTTCTCGCAGCACCGGGTTCACCGTCGAGGCGCTCGGTACCGACGCCTTCGGGCCGCACGCCGCGCGCTCGACGAAGGCGTGCACCGCGGCGTCGGTCGCATCGGTCTCGGCGCCCGCCAGGACGTTGAAGGAGAGCGCGAACTGCCGGGTGCCGTCAGCCGGTCCGAGCAGCACGGTGCTGTACCCGGGGACCCCGCCGGTGTGTCCCCAGACCGCGCCGCACGGCAGGTCGTAGCGGATCAGGCCCAGCCCGTAGTGCGCGCCGATCATCGGCGCCGGGACGGCCGTCGTCATCTCCTCCAGCCGCGCCGCCGACAGCAGCCTGCCGCTGAACAGCGCGGCGTGGAAGCGGCCGAGGTCGGCGGCGGTGGAGATGCCGTTGCCGGCCGCGCCGCCGACGGTCGGGTTGATCAGCGTGATGTCCGCCGGCCCCTCCGGCAGCCGGGCGTACCCGTGCGCGTGCGGCCCCGGGACGTCCGGGGAGGAGCGGGGGAAGACGGTGTCGTCCAGGTGCAGCGGCCGGACGATCCGCCGTTCCACCTCGCTCTGCCAGCTGCGCCCGGTGACCTCGCGGACCACCTCGCCGAGCAGGACGTAGTTGGTGTTCGAGTAGTGCCAGCCCTGCCCCGGCGGGAAGTACGGCGTGCCGCGCACGCCCACCCCGATCAGTTCGGCCGGCGGGTGGTCCGCCCAGCGGCCCTCGGCGAGGAAGGTCCGCAGCGACGCGTCGTCGTGGAAGAAGTAGCGGGGGTCGTCCAGGTAGTCGTACAGGCCGCTGGTGTGGTTGAGCAGTTGGCGGACGCTGATCGCGCCGCCGTCGGGGACGAGGCCCGGCAGGTGCTTCTCGACCGGGTCGTCCAGCCGCAGCCGTCCCTCGTCGACGAGCTGGAGGACGACCGTCGACACGAAGGTCTTCGTCACGCTGCCGATCCGGAACCGGCCGTCGGCGCGCGCCGGGCGCTTCGACTCCAGGTCGGTGACGCCCGCGGCCTCGCGCCAGACCCGGCGGCCGTTCTCGCGCAGCTCGCCGAGCGCGGCCGTCGAGCCGCCGCGCTCGACGAGCGCCCGCAGCTCCGCGCCCGGGCCGGCCGCGGCCGGTACCGCCGACGCAGCCGGTACCGCCGACGCGGCCGGCATCGTGACGACCGGCGCGAGCGCGGCGAGAACCGCCCCTGCCAGCGCGGCGGCTACCCGCCTCGACCCGACCCGGCAGCCCCCGCCGGTCCCGCGGGCGTTGCGGACGATGTTCACGGTGCTCCCTTCCCGGGCCCGACCTCCGGGCCCCTGGAGCCACCTTCGCAACCGGCGCACCGGCACCGCGTCGCCCTCCCGAGGGCACCGCCCCACCCCCGGGGAGTGCGCCGACCACCCCGCCGGGAGGGCCCTACCGCAGCCGGGAGGAGGAGAGGATCGACGCCAGGTGCGCCACCACCATCCCCCAGGTGATCACCGCGATACCGGCCACCACCGCCCGGGTCGGGCCGATGCCGCCGGCCGCCACGTCCGCCACCGCCGCCGCCAGCAGCACCAGCGAGGCTTCGATGCCGTTGGTCACCCGGTGGATCTTGAACACCGACGCCAGCCGGCGCGCGGTCGCGATGCCCTGCGACCGCGGCTGCGTCGACTCCTCGTCCGCCGGAGCGAGTCCGCTGCGCGCCCGCGCCACGTCCACCAGATCGGTCGACGCCTTCAGCAGCACCACGCCGAGCGCCGCCGCCAGGCCCACCGACACCCACAGCTCCGACCCGTCCCGGGCCGCCCGGACACCCGCGCCGACCATCAGCGCCGCGTCCGCCAGATAGGCGCCGAGCCGGTCCACGTACACCCCGGCCGTGCTGAACTGCCGCTTCCAGCGGGCCACCTCGCCGTCGACGCAGTCGAACAGCAGGAAGCCCTGCATCAGCAGGGCCGCGAGCACCGCGCCCAGCGGTCCGGGAACCAGCAGCGCCGCTCCTGCCGCGACCCCGCAGACCACCATCAGCCAGGTCAGGGTGTTCGGCGCGACCGAGGTCCGCACCAGCTGCCGGGTGACCCGCAACGACACGGCGCGCATGTAGATCCGGCCCGCCCAGTGCTCCCCGTTGCGGCTCGCCAGCTTCGCCCGCGGCTGACAGACCTCCCGCAACTCCGCCAACGCCGGCGCAGCGACCGCCATGACGCCACCCTTCCCTTCACCTGGTCCATCTGCGTGATCGTTCCGGCCGACGGGCCGAAACGATCACACAGGCTAGAGCAGGCCGGGCGGACCGGCGGACCCGGCCTCAGGCCGGCGGCTCCGGCCCGGCGGACCGGCGGCCCGGGGCAACCGGCTCGGGGCGACCGGGTCAGGCCAGTACCGGAATCGCGGACTCCGGCGCCCCGTCCCGGTGCAGCCAGGCCCGCTCGGCCGCCGTCCAGGTGCTGGTGGTCAGCAGGTAGACCGCGGCCGCCAGCGGGACGAGGGCGGCGAACAGCGCGGTGCCGAAGGACAGGTACGGCAGGAACGCCAGCCCCGGCTGCGCCGGTGCAGCCGACCCCTGCGGCGCCTGGGCCGCCTGCTTGGCCTGGGCCCGGCGGGCCCGGCGGAAGTTGACGTAACCCAGCGCCGCCAGCCCCGCGTACAGCACCGCGAACACCGCCCACTCGCCCGCGCCGTGCGCCGACCCCACGTGCAGGCCCAGCGGGGCACCGAACAGGGTGTGGCCGAGCAGGTCGTTCGGGGTCGTGAACAGCCGGTACATCACCGAGAAGAACGGGATCTGCACCAGCATCGGCAGGCAGCCCGCGAACGGCGAGGCCTTCTCCTCCCGGTACAGCTCGGCGAGCGACGCCTGGAGCTTCTCCGGGCGGCCCTTGTGCTTGCGGTTCAACTCGGCGATCCGCGGCGCCAGCCGGGCCCGGGCCTTCTCGCCGCGGGCCGCCGCCCGCGCCAGCGGGTGCAGCGCCAGCCGGACGCAGACGGTGAACAGAACGATCGCGAGCGCGGTCGGGACGACCTGCGCGAACGCGGCGACGACATCGTGGGCCAGGCCGACGGCCGGGTCGAGGACTGCGAAAACGGACATGGTGGAGCGAGCCCTCCGGGGGTCTCGGGGTACGAGTGATCGACGGAGGACGGCCGCGACGGGCCGGTGGTGAAGAAGGATTCCCCGGTGCTACGCGGCCGCCGGGACCGCTCCAGGGGCCCTCGGGCGCTGTCGGCCCCGGGCGTCCGGATCACGCTGCGGGAGGAAGGCCGTCCGGAACGCGCGCCTGCGCAGCACCCCGGCCCGTACACTCGCCGGCGCCCGCGCCCCGAGCAGCCGCGCGACGACCAGCGCCCCCGCGACCGCCCCGGTCACCAGCACCACGGCAGCCGCGGCCGCCACCTGCGCCAGCGACCCGCCGCCCTCGGCGAGCCACTCGCCACTCAGTACCCGGAGCAGCCCGAGCAGCATCGCGACCAGCGTCACGTTCCTGCCTCCTCTGCGCTCCGGACGAGTACTTGTGGACGATGATGCCAGACGGCGGGGGCGAGCGGAGAGCAGTTCAGGGGGTGTGGAAGGCGCTGACCCATACCTGACCCGTCCCGTCCGGCCGTGACGCGACGCAGATCCGGGTGGCGACGTTCTTGGCTTGGCCCGGTGACAAGAAGCCCCCGCAGGTCAGTGGGGAGGCGTTCGGCGGGTCGGGGGCACCGATGTGCTGGAAGCCGTCGAGGTCGACGCTCTCGATGTACGTGCGCTCGGCCCACTCGGTGACGGGCAGGGGGCGCCGGAACTCCTCCAGCCCGGCCTGGGACAGCCGGAACGCAAGCACGGCGAAGTCGTCCTGGAACCCCTCGCGGTAGCCCCACCGGACATCGTCGGCTCCCGTCGGAATCGCCACCCGGGTGAAGAGGGACACCTCTGCGGCGTCCATGGTCATCCAGGCTCCCGGTCGTCCGCTGTCCGGTTTCGGATGACGGAGGTCGTAGTCCACCCAGTAGAGCCCGCCCACCCCGGCGGCGAGGAGCAGGAGGACCGCCGCGAGTACAGCGACCAGCAGCTTCCGCCGAGAGCGAGGTGCCACCGGTGCCGGACGCGTAGTGGAACTCACCGGGTCTCCCTCCCAGGATCGACACGACCGCCCTCCCATCCGGAACCGTGCTCGCCGACGTTCTGCGGGCCGGGTGCCGGGTCGGGAAGGAGTACGGTCACGGGCGTGCTCCGGCCGGTCAGGTCGAATTCCTTCGCCAGACCGGTCTGATGGAGGTCGGCCAAGTCACTGTCCTTGATGTTGGTACCGGCGATGGGTGTGCTCTTGCCGGGATCCCAGTTGTAGCGGTCCCAGACGCTGACCTGGTACTGCATCGACACCCGTGGTTTTCCGTCGGCTCCGGGGCGAACGGTCACCACGCCGGAGGTGGCGAAGGCGTGGCTGCCGATGGCCAGGTACCAGTTCCTCTGGGAGGCCGGGTCGCTGGTGCGGTGTCGGACGGCCTCGACGGGTACTGCCACCGGCGCCCCGCCCGACTGGGCGTAGGCATCGAGTGCTGTCTGCCGCCACTCCTCCTGGTGCTTGCTGATCTGCTCCGCGACCAGGCCGCGCAACGTCCCGTCGTCGCGGAGGAACCGGTCCACATCGACGTTCAGCGGCTCGCCGGTCGCCTCCAAATAGTGCTGCATGTGACGCGCGGCATCGGTGAACCCGGCGAACGTCCCGCCACCCACCAGCAGGTGCTCTGCCATGATCCCTTTCGCGTAGTCCCCCGGGCCCGGGGGACGCTGGGCGAAGGGCCCGGCGCCGTCGTCCGGGGCGTGCCACTCGTACTCGACCGGGCCCAGGACACCCGCCGCGACCAGTCTCTCCCCGTCCGCCGCCAGGAGTCCCGCGCGGACGCTCGGGTCCAGTGCGCCCCACCAGAGCCGCAGGGCCTTCGGGTCGCTCGGCATCCCCGCGGCCCGGACGAGGTCGCCGCTCGCCTCCGCCACCGCCCCCGGGCGGGTGGCCGGGTCGACCTCGGCGGGGTCGAGGGCGCGGAGGGGGGGGGGGGGCGCCCGGGGGGGGGGGGGGGGGGCCCCCGCCGCCCCCCCCCCCCCGCCCGGGGTCGGAGGCCCCACCAGCCCCCCGGCGCCCACCCCAGGGCGACCG